>NZ_JACYNS010000012.1:0-50284 GCF_014839405.1 Frigoribacterium sp. CFBP 13605
GCGGCGCCGCCGGGACGGGGCATGCTGCTGGCCGCACCGGAGCCGCCGGGACGAGGAGCACTGGGGCGCCCCATGCCCTGGTTGCTGGCGAAGGGGTTGTTGCCGGGACGAGGGGCACCGGGGCGCGGGCCGCCGGGCTTGGGACCCGCGGCGCCGGGCTTGGCGGCGTCGTCGGCCGGAGCTGCCGCGTCGTCCTTGGCTGCTGCGGCTGCTGCGGCACGCTGCGCCTCGGCCTGGGCCTGGCGCTCGGCGACCGTCAGCGGGGCGACGGGTGCGGGTGCCGCGTCGACGTCGGGCTCGGCAGCCGCCACGGGGGCGGGCGTCGGCTCGGCGACGGGAGGCTTGGGGGCTGCCGGACGGGGACCGCCGGGCTTGGGCGCCGAGCTCGCGGGCTGTGCGGCGGCACCGGCCGAGGGGGCCTTGGCGGCGGGGGTCGCGGGCTTCGCGGCACCGGCGAAGGCCTGGCGCAGCTTGCGGGCAACGGGAGGCTCGACGCTGGAGGACGGTCCCTTGACGAACTCACCCATCTCTTTGAGCTTCTCTAGTGCGGTCTTGCTGTCGATCCCCAGCTCGCTGGCGATCTCGTGTACGCGTGGTTTAGCCACAGTTCTCCTGTCTCGGGCCCTTCCCGAGACGGGAAGAGCCTTAGTTCTGGACGGGTCTCATTTCGAGCCGCTCATTAGTGGTTGCTCATTAGTTGTCCATGTGCCGTTCAGCCTGTTCTGTCGTGGCGATGGGTCGTGAAGTGGTGATCCGCGTGAGGTGGGCGCGGAGCTCGTCGACATCGGGTTCGGAGTCGAGGCGGAGTGCACGGCGGAAGGCCTTGCGCTTCACTGCCGACTCGAACGCGTCGATCGACGGCGTCAACCACGCACCCCGCCCGGGAAGGGTCGCGGTCGGATCGACCACGAGACGTCCGTTTCGGGCGACGACCCGCACGAGTGCGGATCGTGGAGCGCGCGCTCGAGTACCGATGCACGTTCTGACGGGTTCCACCTTACCCCCTCGGGTCGTCGGACGGGAGACGCCGAGGGCGAACGGCGTGGTGCGCCGGTCGCCCTCGGCCACCCGGGTTCTCGTCGGGGCGATCAGTCGTCTTCGAGGATGCTGTCGGGCTGGATGGGTCATTCCCGTGACCGGGCCGCCGACGCTGGCGCGTCGTCGACCCGGCGCGCGGATCGACATCCACTCAGTCGTCTTCGAGGATGCTGTCGGGCTGGATGTCGATCCGCGCGCCCGTGAGCTTCGCGGCGAGGCGGGCGTTCTGGCCCTCCTTGCCGATGGCGAGCGACAGCTGGTAGTCGGGGACGAGGGCCCGGACGGCCTTGGTGGAGGCGTCGATCACGAAGGCCGACGACACCTTGGCCGGCGACAGGGCGCTGGCGACGAAGGTGGGGAGGTCGCTCGAGTAGTCGACGATGTCGATCTTCTCGTCGTTGAGCTCGGTGGTGACGGCGCGGACGCGCTGCCCCATCTCGCCGATGCAGGCACCCTTGGCGTTGACGCCGGGCTCGGTCGCACGGACGGCCATCTTGGTGCGGTGGCCGGCCTCGCGGGCCAGGGAGACGATCTCGACGACGCCGCTGGCGATCTCGGGCACCTCGAGGGCGAAGAGCTTGCGCACGAGCGACGGGTGGGTGCGCGAGACCGTGATCTGCGGCCCCTTGGTGCCCTTGCTGACACCCGTGACGTACACGCGGATGCGCGAGCCGTGGGCGTACTTCTCACCCGGCACCTGCTCCTCGGGCGGGAGGATCGCCTCGACGGTGCCGAGGTCGACGTGGATCATGCGGGGGTTCGGCCCCTGCTGGATCACGCCCGCGACGATGTCGCCCTCACGGCCCTTGAACTGGCCGAGCACCTTGTCGTCACCGATGTCGCGCAGGCGCTGGTTGATGACCTGCTTGGCCGCGAAGGCCGCGATGCGGCCGAAGTCGCTGGGGCTGTCGACGGACTCGCCCACGACCTCGCCCTCGTCGTCGCGTTCGATGGCGAAGACCGAGACGTGCCCGGTCTTGCGGTCGAGTTCGACGCGAGCGACCGGGATGCGGCTCTCGGGCTGGTTCGTGTGCTTGAGGTAGGCCGTGAGGATGGCCTGCTCGATGATGCGCACGAGTTCGTCGAAGGGGATTTCACGCTCGCGCTCCATGAGACGCAGCACGCTCAGGTCGATGTCCACTGAGGGCCTCCACTATTCAGATCTGCAGGCTGCACGCACGATGGCGCGCGCAGCATCCCCCTACGGTACCCGAGAGCGGGGTGGACGGCGGACCGTCCGCGAGCTCCGCACCGCGCCTCCTCGGGGTCGTCACGACCGGGACGAGGAGGCGCGGTGCCGACGCTCAGGACGCTCGCGGGGCCGTCAGGGTCGCGACGGCCTCGGCCACGGGGACCGGCGTGCGCTCGCCCGTGCGGCGGTCCCAGAGCTCGACGACGCCCTCGCCGGCCGAACGGCCGACGACGACGATCTGCGGCACGCCGAGGAGTTCGGCGTCGCCGAACTTGACGCCGGGCGAGACCTTTGGTCGGTCGTCGTAGAGGACGTCGAGACGGTGGGCCTCGAGGTCGGCGGTGAGTTTCTCGGCGACCTCGTAGACCACGGGGTCCTTGCCCGTGGCCACGACGTGGACGTCGAAGGGGGCGACGTTGGCTGGCCAGATCAGGCCCTTGGCGTCGTTGTTCGCCTCGGCGATCACCGCGAGGATGCGCGTGACGCCGATGCCGTACGAGCCCATCGTGACCGTGACCTGCTTGCCGTTCTCGTCGAGCACCTTGAGGCCGAGCGCCTCGGCGTACTTGCGGCCGAGCTGGAAGACGTGGCCGATCTCCATGCCGCGGGCGGTCTCGATGGGGCCGGAACCGTCGGGCGCGGGGTCGCCCTCGCGGACCTGCGCGGCCTCGATGGTGCCGTCCGCGGTGAAGTCGCGGCCCATGACGAGGTCGGCGACGTGCACGCCCTTCTCGTTCGCCCCGGTGACCCAGGCCGAGCCCTCGACCACGCGCGGGTCGACGAAGTAGCGGATGCCCGAGTCGGACTCGCCGCCGAGCACCTGGGGGCCGAGGTAACCGCGGACCAGCACGGGGTTCTTCGCGAAGTCGGCGTCGCCGGCGGCCTCGACCTCGGCCGGGGCGAAGGCGACCTCGAGCCGCTTCATGTCGACTTCTCGGTCACCCGGCAGGCCGACCACGACGAGCTCACGGCGTCCGTCGAGGTGGCTGAGTGCGACGACGACGTTCTTGAGCGTGTCGGCGGCCGTCCAGGGCCCGGAGTCGCGGGACTCGTCGGCGTTGAGCTGGGCGACCAGCGAGTCGATGGTCGGCGTGTCGGCCGGGGCCAGGCGTCGGGAGGGGGCCAGGCCCTCGAGCGGGACCGTGTCGGGGACGATCGTCGTGAAGGCCTCGACGTTGGCGGTGTAGCCGCCCGCCGAGCGGACGAAGGTGTCCTCGCCGATGGTGGTGGGGTGCAGGAACTCCTCGCTGCGCGAACCACCCATGGCCCCGGCATCCGCCTTGACGATGACGTACTCGAGGCCGAGCCGCGTGAAGATGCGCTCGTAGGCGTCGCGCTGCTTCTGGTAGCTGTCGTCCAGACCGGCGTCGGACGCGTCGAACGAGTAGGCGTCCTTCATGGTGAACTCGCGGCCGCGCAGCAGGCCGGCCCGGGGTCGAGCCTCGTCGCGGTACTTGTCCTGGATCTGGAACAGGGTCAGCGGGAGGTCCTTGTAGGACGAGTAGAGGTCCTTCACCAAGAGGGTGAAAGCTTCCTCGTGCGTGGGGGCCAGGAGGTAGTCGGCGTCCTTCCTGTCCTTGAGGCGGAACATGCCGTCGCCGTACTCGGTCCACCGCCCGGTGGCCTCGTAGGGCTCGCGAGGCAGCAAGGCGGGGAAGTGCACCTCTTGGGCGCCGGCGGCCTGCATCTCGTCACGGATGACCGCCTCGATCTTCGCCTTGACGCGCAGGCCGAGCGGCAGCCAGGCGAAGACCCCCGGTGCCTGACGGCGGATGTACCCGGCACGGACGAGCAGCCGGTGGCTGGTCACCTCGGCGTCGGAGGGGTCTTCTCGGAGGGTGCGGACGAAGAGCTGGGAGAGACGTGTGGACACCCGTCCAGCTTAGGGGCGTGCCCGGGTCACCACGGCTTGCCGTCGTAGTCACCCGGGTTCTGCTCGTAGTAGCGGTCGCGGTCGGTGTCCTGCTGTTGCTGCTGCTGGCTCTGTTCGCCCTGCTGCTGCAGCTGGTCGAGCGGGTCGTCGGACTCGGCCTGCCCCTCGCCCTCGCCGGGCTCGTCTCCCCCGGCGCCGGGATCGCTGCCGTCGTCCCCTCCGGGCTGCTGCTCGTCGCCCTCGCCCCCCTGGGCCTGCTGCCCCTTCTCGTCGAGGCGCTGCTGGGCGTCGTCGAGAGGCTGGGAGGTGTCGGGCTGCCGGGGGTCCTCCGGCGGCTGGAAGCACCCCTCGGGAGCCTCGTCGACGGTCTTCGCCCCGAGTTCGTACAGCGCCTCGGCGTCGGCGTAGCGCAGTTCGAGCAGGGCGGCATCGCCCTGGGCCTCGATCGTGAGCACCAGGTTGACCCGGATGACGCACGAGATCGTGGCGTCGTCGGGGGCGAGGTCGAGTGCCGTGACGAACTCCTGACGCGCGACGTCGAGCACGCCGATCTGGGCGTAGGCGGTCCCCCGGTCGAAGTGGTGCACCCAGGGCTCGACCACGTTGGCGACGCCGAGGGGTTCGGACCAGGAGGCGCTGCGCTCGAACTCCCTGTCGCCGTACGACCACTGCGTCAGGGCGGCGAAGGCGGGCAGGCTGAGCAGCTTCAGGGCCACGAGCAGCACCACGAGCACGACCGGGGCCGACCAGAGCAGCAGCCGACGCCGGAGGCGTCTCCGGTACTGCTCGACGTCGGGCCCGGCCTCGGCCTCGTGGGCGCGGCGGATCTCGTCGACGGGCGGGGGGACGAGGGTGTCGGTCACGGGCGGACTCGCCTCTCGGGTCGTGAGGCGTCGGGTCCCGACGGCGCACCGCGCCCTCGACCGCGTCCGGCGCGGACGGGCCGTGGTGGACGGACCTCGCCCAGTGCCCTCGCCACGAGTGCGACGTCGAGGAGCAGCAGGACGAACAGAGGGATCGCGGCGATCCAGTAGAGGTCGATCAGGCTGTCGGCCCGTCCCTCGTCGGAGGCCACGGCGCCGTCGCGGACGTCCGCGACCGCAGCGTCGACGGATGTGTCGGCCGTGCGGTGCACGTACGGCACGCCGAGCTGATCGGCGATGCGCCGCAGGGCGTCCTCGTCGATCGTCGAGACGGCATCGGGATCGCCGGGCTGTGTGCGGTCCTGGATGTACTCCTTCGTCGAGTACTCGTCGCCGTAGCCGTCGAAGACGCGCATCTTGCCTCCCCGCTCGGTGCCGTAGCCGAAGACGGCACCGCCGTCGACGTCGCCGGCGGATGCCGCGAAGCTCTCGGGCTCGGTGCCGCTGGTCTGCTCGCCGTCGCCGAGGTAGTAGACGACGTTGGCCCGTTCGGGCGCACTCTGCCGGGCCTCGGACAGCCGCTCGGCCAGCAGGTCGTTCGCCTCGCTGACGGAACTGCCGCTCGAGTAGTAGGTGACCTCTTGGTTCATGGCGTCGGCCGCGGCGACCACGGCGGAGGCGTCGTCGGTCAGCGGCGTCCGCAGGACGGCGGTGCTGTCGAAGGACAGCAGCGAGAACCGGGCTCCCGCCAGCTGCGAGGTGACCTCGGCGATGTCGGCCCGCACCCCGTCGAGTCGACGCCGACCGTCGCCCCAGTCCTCCGCCGCGATGCTCGACGTCGTGTCGACCACGAAGAAGACGTTGAGCTGGGCGACCGACGCCTGCGCCGACCCGCCCGGCAGGCTCGGCCGCACGGCGACGACGAGGAGCAGGGCGACGATGACCAGACGTCGCACCCAGGTGAGAAGGGCCCGTCGTCGGCCCCGCTCGGCCACCACGCGCCAGCCCGTGAACCCGAGCAGGGCGACGGCGGCCACGGCGAGGAGCCACCAGGGCAGGACGGGCTGGAACACCAGCGCCCGGGCGATCACAGGCGCACCCGCCAGAGCAAGACGAGCCCGCCCATCGCGACGAGCAGGGCGGCGATCGCCAGGGCCTGCGGGTGGTCGGTCACCACGAGCCGTCGGGCACCGGTGAAGAGCCCCGCCTCGCGGGCGTCGATCTCGTCGACGATCTGCGGCACGGTCGTCGAGTCGTCGAGGGCGTAGTAGCCACCGTCGGTCGACTCGGCCGCGGTGCGCAGTTCGGCGGCGACCTGGTCGGCCACGGCGTCCGTGGCGTGGTCGGCGGGGTTCACCGCGTACACGCGGACGTCGCGCTCGGTCGCCAGGTCGGCAGCCTCGGTGAGCGTGAGCAGGGCCTTGCCGTTGACGTAGTTGTCGGTGGCGAGCACGACCGACTTGGGCCGCGTGCTGTCGTCGTCGCCGAACCCGAGGACGCACGACGCCAGACCGTCGCCGATCAGCGACGCACCGTCACCGAGGTCGGTGCCCGTCCAGTAGCGGGTCCCGTTCTCGCCCATGGTGTCGAACGAGTCGCGGTACTGCTCGAGTTGCGTGCGCACGAAGTCGTAGTCGTCGGTGAGCGGGAACGCCTGCACGGCCGAGCTGTCGAAGAGGTACAGCCCGACGCGTTCGCCGTCGAGCCCCTGCGAGAGGGTCGAGAAGGTGTCGACGATCTGGGAGTCGACCTCGGTCATCGAACCCGACACGTCGAGGCAGAGCATGATGTCGCGCTTGTACGACTGGGGCTCGACGACGTCGGTGCTCGAGACGCGGGCCGCGAGCAGGACGCTGATGCCGGTCAGCGCCACCATGGCGACGAGGACGACCGCGAGCGCGGCACGGTAGCGCCGGACGACGCGCTGGTACGCGGGCAGCGCGGTCAGCCGCTCGCCGTGCGCGACCGGGACGCCGAGGCGACGGAGGCGCGCTCTGTCGCGGCGCCTCCACCGCACGTAGAGCCATGCCGCGACCGCCACGACCGCCAGTGCGACCAACGGGACCCACCAGAAGATCAGCCCCATGACGACACCAGGTCCCTCGCGGTGGCGACGGCACGGGCCGGGTCGCCGGGCGCTTCGAGCCGGAAGGCCGGCGGGTAGTACTGCTCGACCGCACCGACGAGCCGGGGCAGGTTCGACTCGCGGAGGTCGGCGAGGGTCATCACGTGGGTGTCGACCCCGTTCGTCTCGTGCGCGAAGAACCGCAGGAGCAGGCTGAGCCGGGAGTGCACGCCACGGTCGTTCAGCCGCCCCGAGGAGGCGGCCGTCTCGACCTCGTCGATCAGGGCGAGGTACTTCGCCTTGGTGTCGGCGAGGGCGACCGGTCGGGAGGCCGCGCGGGCCGCCCGCTGGGCCGGAGGGAGGCGGCGGGCCGAGAAACGGATCACGAAGACGTACCAGGCGGCCACGAGCGCCAGCCCGACCAGGCCGAGCACCAGCCAGAGCACCCAGAGCGGGTACTGGTAGGGCCCGAAGAAGTCGTCAGCGCCCGACACGACGGTGCTTCTCGATCAGGGTGAACAGCCCGGGAACGACCTCGGCCTGGCTGCCGAGCCGTTGGCTGCTGATGCCGAGGGCCAGGAGCTCGCGTTCGGTGTCGCCGACGCGCCGCAGGGAGGAGTCGTCGAACTCTCGGCGGAGCTGCGCGTTCTCGCGCAGGTACGCCGGCAGTCCGGCCATCTCACGGACGTCGAAGACCTCGCCCGCCCGGCCCGCGCGCGTCATCA
Source organism: Frigoribacterium sp. CFBP 13605 (assembly GCF_014839405.1). NCBI lineage: Bacteria > Bacillati > Actinomycetota > Actinomycetes > Micrococcales > Microbacteriaceae > Frigoribacterium > Frigoribacterium sp. CFBP 13605. Next base: position 7,757 of record NZ_JACYNS010000012.1, read on the forward strand.
GGTCGGCGTCGCCGATCGTGAGCCACACGACCTCGTGCTGCGCGCGAAGACGCCGGAGCAACCGGGTGATGCGATCGTCGATCGCCAAGTCGTCGGTGACCACGAGCAACATGGAGCGCCGCCGGATGCCCCGCGCGACCCACTCGAGCACGGCCGCGAGGTCGCTCGTCGGGGCGTCGAGGTCGACGCGTCGGTCGACCTGCCGCAGGAGGGTCTCGAGGTGGGCTTCGGTCGCGCCCGCCGGGTGCGCGCGAGTGCCCGACGAATCACCCGCCACCAGTGACACGACGTCCCCGTGCTTGGCGGCGATGTAGGCGAGGGCGCCGGCCGCCATCAGGGCGATGTCTTTCTTCGATTCGCCGCTCGTGGCCGTCGCGGCCATGTTGCGACCGGTGTCCATCACGAGGACGAGGTTCTGCCGACGGCTCGCGATGTACCGCTTGACCAGCGGCTCGCCGTGGCGGGCCGTGGCCTTCCAGTCGATGTCTTTCACCTCGTCGCCCGGGACGTAGGCCCGGAGGTCGTCGAAGTCGTGGCTGCGCCCGTGGTGCACCGAGGCGTAGCCGCCCTCGAGCAGGTCGATCGTGCGTCGGTGGGCGAACAGCCCCATCTTCGTCCGGACGCGCAGCAACAGGCTGGCCACCGGCGTCAGGGGGTCTGGACGGCGCCGAACACGGCGTCGATGATCGTCTCGGGCGCGACCTCGTCGGCCGTGGCCTCGTAGTTGAGGATCATGCGGTGTCGCAGCACGGAGTGCCGCAGGTGCTTGACGTCTTCGGGGATGACGTAGTCGCGCCCGTGCAGCAGGGCGAGGGCACGGGCCGCCTGCATGAAGGCGATGCTGGCCCGGGGGCTGGCCCCGAACTCGACGTAGTCGGCGAGGGTCGCCGGGATGTACTGCTGCGGATGCCGCGTGACGTAGATGAGCTGCACGATGTAGTTGACGATCGACGCGTCGACGTAGACGCGCTTGGCCAGGTCTTGCAGGTAGACGACGTCGGCCAGGCCGATGCCCGTGGACGGTGCGGCGGCCTCGTCGTAGACGCCGCTCTCGATGCGCCGGATGATCTCGGCCTCTTCGGCGGGGGTCGGGTAGTCGAGGATCTCTTTTAACAGGAAGCGGTCGAGCTGCGCCTCGGGCAGTTGGTAGGTGCCCTCTTGCTCGATCGGGTTCTGGGTGGCCAGGACGAGGAAGGGCGACGGCAGTCGGTAGACCGTCCCCCCGATGGTCGTCTGGCGCTCTTGCATCGCCTCGAGCATGGCGCTCTGGGTCTTGGCGCTCGAGCGGTTGATCTCGTCGAGCAGGACGAAGTTCGAGTGGACCGGCCCGAGCTGGGTGACGAAGGTCGATTTCTGGGCGTCGTAGATCTGGGTGCCCGTGATGTCGCTCGGCAGGAGGTCGGGCGTGCACTGGATGCGACGGAAGCTCGCGTCGATCGACTGCGCGATGGTCTGGGCCGCGGTCGTCTTGGCCAACCCCGGGACGCTCTCGAGCAGGACGTGCCCGCCGGTGATGAGGGCGACGAGCAGGGTGTCGCGGAGTGCGGTCTGACCCACGACCTTGCGACCGAACGCCTGCGACACCGCCCCGACGATCTGCCGAGCCCGCTCGAGCTCGGCGGGCGTCACGGGGGCCGGAGCCGGCGGCGGGGTCTGGCTGGCGGTGGCGGTGTCGGTCACGCGCCCCACTGTAAACCAGTCCCCCGACAGCTCCCGTGCCCCCGGACACCACACCTCATCGCCGCAGCGCGCGCCTCGCCAGCCAGTTGCCCAAGAACTGGACGAGCTGCACCAGCACGATGATCAGCAGCACCGCGGCCCAGGTCACGACCGGGTCGAACTGCCGGTAGCCGTAGAGCAGGGCGAAGTTGCCGAGCCCGCCGCCGCCGATGTAGCCGGCCACCGCCGACATGTCGACCAGCGCGACGAAGATGAACGTGTAGCCGAGGACGAGCGGTCCGAGCGCCTCCGGCAGCAGCACCGTCCCGATGATGCGGGCCGGGCCGGCCCCCGCCGCACGTGCGGCCTCGATGACGCCCGGCTGCACGGTGAGCAGGTTCTGTTCCACGATGCGCGAGATGGCGAACGACGCGGCGAGCGACAGGGTGAAGATGATGGCCGGGTTGCCGCTGCCCGACCCGATGACGAACCTCGCCAACGGCTGGGCCGCGGCCAGGAAGATGATGAACGGGATCGGTCGGAACACGTTGACGACCACGTTCAGCACGCCGTAGACGACGCGGTTCGCGAAGAGGGCTCCGCCCCGCGTCAGGTACAGCGCGAGGCCGAGCAGAAGTCCGCCGATGCCGCCGAAGAGGAGGGTCAGGGCGACGATGTAGACGGTCTCGACGGCCGCCTGCCACAGCATCGGCTGCAGTTCGATCAGGGAGTCCATCAGCGTCCTTCCGTGGGTCGGACCGACGTCGTCGGCGAGGTGGGCAGCTCGGTCGCGTCGTCGCCCAGGTCGGAGACGGCCGCTCGGACGGCCGCGTCGTCGCCGGTCACGGCGAGGGTCAGGGTGCCGAACGTGCGTCCCTGGATGTCGTTCACGCCGCCGAAGACGATCTCGAACGACAGGCCGTGCCGCGCGAGCAGCGCGAAGACGTCGCGCTGGTCGACGCCACCCTCGGCGATGCGCACCGACACCAGGACGCCGGGGTGGCGGGCCCGCAGCGCATCGAGTTCGTCACCGTGCGGCGTGCCCGCGATGACCGTCGAGACGAACCGTTTGGTCGACGCCTGCTTCGGGTCGGAGAACACCTCGAAGGTGGGGCCGGTCTCGACGACACGACCGGAGTCCATCACGGCCACCCGGTCGGCGATCGACTTGATGACGTCCATCTCGTGGGTGATCACGACGATGGTGATGCCGAGCTCGGCGTTGACGCGTTTGAGCAGGGCGAGCACCTCGCTGGTCGTCTCGGGGTCGAGGGCGCTCGTCGCCTCGTCGGCGAGCAGGATGCGGGGGTTCGTCGCGAGCGCGCGGGCGATGCCGACGCGTTGCTTCTGACCGCCCGAGAGCTGGTCCGGCCGCGCGTGGGCCTTGTCACCGAGGCCGACGAAGTGCAGCAGGTCGCTGATCCGCCGCTGGTGCTCGTCCTTGGGTACCCCCGCCGCCTTGAGCGGGAACTCGACGTTGCCCCAGACCGTCTTCGACGAGAACAGGTTGAACTGCTGGAAGATCATGCCGATGCCGGCCCGGACCGAGCGCAGTTCGCGCTCACGGAGGCCGGTGATCTCGCGGCCGTCGACGCGGATGCTCCCGCTCGTCGTGGGCTCGAGGGCGTTGACGAGGCGGACGAGGGTGCTCTTCCCCGCGCCCGAGTAGCCGATGATGCCGAAGATCTCGCCCTCGGCGATCTCGAGGCTGACGCCGTCGACCGCGGTCAGCGGTGCGGCGCCCTTCTCACGGGGCGGGTACGTCTTGACGACGTCGGTCAGGGTGATGGCGGGCACACGTTCTCCTCGGCACGGGCGGAGGCCCGGACCGCGAGCGGATGCTGCGCGCGGTCCGGGCCGGGGTGGCGACCTGGTGGGTCAGCCGTTCTGTTCGACGAGCTTCTCGGTCTCGGTCAGCGACTTCTCGAGGTCGCTCGCGGGGATCTTCGTGATGATCGCCGTGCCACCCGAGTTGTCGACGACGCCGTCGGTGACGGCCTTGGTGTCCTGGTAGATCTGGACGAGCTTCTGGTAGGTGGCATCGTCCTTGTCTTCCGCACGGGCGGCGAAGACGTTGGCGTAGGGCACCGACGAGGGGTCGTTGGGGTCGTCCTGGGCGATGACGTCGTCGGTCGACAGACCGGCCTTCGTCGCGAAGTCGTTGTTGATGATCGCACCGGCGTAGTCGGGCAGTGACGTGGCGGCGAGGTCGGCGCTCACCGTCGCGACCTTCACCTTCGACTTCGACTCGTCGACGTCGTTGACGCCCGAGAAGATCGTCCCGCCGTCCTTCAGCGAGACCAGCCCGTTCGACTGCAGGACGAGCAGGGCGCGGGCCAGGTTGCTCGAGTCGTCGGGGATCGCGATGGTGTCACCCTCCTGGAAGTCGCTCAGCTCGGTGTACTTCGACGAGTACAGGGGCAGGGGGTAGATCGCCGTCGAACCGATCGGCACGATGTCGTTGCCGGATGCCACGTCGTACTGCGCGAGGTAGACGATGTGCTGGAACTGGTTCAGGTCGATCTCGCCGTCGGCGAGGGCGGGGTTGGGCTGCTCGTAGTCCGAGTAGTCCACGAGGTCGACCGTGATGCCCTCGTCGGCCGCGGCCTGCACGAAGTCGGCCCAGTACGGGTCGCTCGCGCCCACGACGCCGATGCGGACGGTCTCGTCGTCGCCACCGCCACGGGTGACTCCGATCGCGATGCCGACGGCGGCGAGCACGACGACGACCGCGACGATGACGGCGATCAGACGACCGGGGCCCTTCTTGGGGGCGTCGATCAGGGGGGCGCTGCTGGTCATGGGTTCCTCTCGGGGCGCTGCGGGAGCACCGCTCGGGGGTGGGCCGGGGCCGTCACGGTGCGTCGTCCATGCTGGCGGACGCCCCGGGGCGCGTCACATCGGGGCGTCACACGACGACACACGGCCCCGTCGGCCCGGCCGCGGACGCGACCACACGAAGGAGGCGCGGTGCGAGAGATCTCGCACCGCGCCTCCTGACGGGGGTCGCGTCGCCCCCGGGGTGGACCCGATCAGACGGTGACGACCTCGGGCGAGCCCAGCTCGCCGGGGGGCATCTCGGCGGCGAGACGGTTCGCCTCGTCGATGAGGGTCTGGACGATCTCGGACTCGGGAACGGTCTTGATGACCTCGCCCTTGACGAAGATCTGACCCTTGCCGTTGCCCGAGGCGACGCCGAGGTCGGCCTCGCGGGCCTCGCCAGGACCGTTGACGACACAACCCATGACGGCGACGCGCAGCGGGACGGTCATGCCCTCGAGCCCGTCGGTGACGTCGTTGGCCAGCTTGTAGACGTCGACCTGGGCGCGACCGCAGCTCGGGCAGCTGACGATCTCGAGCTTGCGCTCGCGCAGGTTGAGCGACTGCAGGATCTGCAGGCCGACCTTGACCTCTTGGGCGGGCGGGGCACTGAGGCTGACGCGGATGGTGTCGCCGATGCCCTCGCTCAGCAGGATGCCGAAGGCCGTGGCCGACTTGATCGTGCCCTGGAACTCGGGCCCGGCCTCGGTCACGCCGAGGTGCAGGGGCCAGTCGCCGCGTTCGGCGAGCTGGCGGTACGCCTTGACCATGACGATCGGGTCGTTGTGCTTGACCGAGATCTTGAAGTCGTGGAAGTCGTGCTCCTCGAAGAGCGAGGCCTCCCACACGGCGGACTCGACGAGCGCCTCGGGGGTGGCCTTGCCGTACTTCTGCAGGATGCTGGGCTCGAGCGAGCCGGCGTTGACGCCGATGCGGATCGAGACGCCGGCGGCCTTCGCCGCGGCGGCGATCTTGCCGACCTGGTCGTCGAACTTGCGGATGTTGCCGGGGTTGACCCGGACCGCCGCGCACCCGGCGTCGATCGCCTGGTAGACGTAGTTGGGCTGGAAGTGGATGTCGGCGATGACCGGGATCTGGCTCTTCTTCGCGATGATCGGAAGGGCCTCGGCGTCGTCACGGCTCGGCACGGCGACGCGCACGATGTCGCAGCCGCTGGCCGTGAGCTCGGCGATCTGCTGCAGGGTGGCGTTGATGTTGGGGGTCGGAGTCGTGGTCATCGACTGCACGCTGACGGGGGCGTCGCCACCCACGAGCACCTTGCCGACCTTGATCTGCCGCGTCTTGCGGCGCGGGGCGAGGACTTCGGGGACCTTCGGCATTCCGAGATTGACTGCTGGCACGGAGTCATCGTAAACCTCGGCGCTGGACGCCGAGTGACGGACGCGTGACCGGTGCGTCACGGGTCGCTCGCGACCGGACGTCAGCCGAAGATGTCGATCGGGTTCACGATGTCGGCGTAGGTGAGCAGGACGGTCATGCCGCCGAGGAGGATCACGATGGCGAAGGTCACGGGGATGGCCTTGGCCGTGTCGACCGGGCCCGGGTCGGGCCGGCGGAGGAGCTTGGCGAAGCCGCGGCGGATCGCCTCGATCAGGGCCCCGGCCACGTGACCGCCGTCGAGCGGCATCAGCGGCACCAGGTTGAACACGAAGAGGGCGACGTTGAGGCTCGCGAGCAGCCCGACGAGGGTGCTGATGCGGTCGACCACCGGGATCGTGTCGAGGCTGGCGATCTCGCCCGCCATGCGACCGACGCCGACGACGCTGACCGGTCCGTTCGGGTCGCGCTCGGCCCCGCCGAAGGCGGCCTGGGCCACCCCGACCAGACGCTGCGGCAGGGTGACGATGACACCGACGACGTGCGAGATGTTGTCGCCGACCGCCGGCAGCACGGCCGTCACGGGCTCGCGCACCTTCTCGTAGGCGAACCCGATGCCGACGAAACCGACCTCCTGCGTCTGGGAGCTGCCGTCGGGGTTCGTCGCCACGGCCCCGCTCGACGTCGTCACGTAGCGCTCGGACAGGGCCGGAGTCACCTGGAGCGTGCGCTCGGTGCCGTCGCGATCGACCACGACGTCGAGGGTGTCGCCGGGAGAACGCTGCAGGATGCCCGTGATCTGGTCGCCGTCGGTCACGGTCGTCCCGTCGATCGACACGATGCGGTCGCCGTTCAGCATGCCCGCGGCGTAGGCCGGGGCCTCGGGCGCGTCCGAGGGGCAGCTCGTCTCGGTGGAGCCGGCGGGCAGGACGCAGGTGCTGACGCTGCCGACCGTCGTGCTCGCCTGCTGGACGCCGAAGCCGCAGAGCAGCACCGCGAACAGGGCGATCGCGATGAGCAGGTTCATGAACGGGCCGCCGAGCATGATGATGACGCGCTTGTACACGGGCAGACGGTAGAAGGTGCGCGACTCGTCGCCCTCGTCGACGGTCTCGGCGCTGGCCGTCCGGGCGTCCTGCACGAGGGTGTTGAAGAAGCCGGTGCTCGACTGGCGCGCGCCTCCCCCGGTCCTTCCCGGGGGGAACATGCCCGACATCGAGATGTAGCCGCCGAGCGGCAGGGCCTTGACGCCGTACTCGGTCTCGCCCTTCTTGCGCGAGAAGACGGTCGGCCCGAAGCCGATCATGTACTGGCCGACCTTCACGCCGAACTTCTTCGCCGGCACGAGGTGGCCCACCTCGTGCAGGGCGATCGACACGGCCAGCCCGACGACCATGACCAGGACGCCGAGCACGAAGAGGAGGATCGTCTGCACCGGGCAAGGGTAGCCGCCCGTGCCCGGACGTCCACCGCGCCGGGGCCATGACGACGCTGGGAGCCCCGAACTGGGGCGGCGGGCTCAGCGGGCCAGCAGCGCGTCCGCCTCGGCACGGGCCCAGCGTTCGGCCTCGAGCACGCCCTCGAGGCTGCTCTCGCCCGCGGTGTGCCGGTCGACGACGGCCTCGACCACGTCGAGGATGTCGAGGTACCCGACGCGTCCCGCGTGGAACGCCAGGACGGCCTGCTCGTTGGCCGCGTTGAAGACGGCCGGGTACGTCCCCCCCGCGCGCCCGACCTGCTTGGCGAGTCGCACGGCCGGGAAGGCCTGTTCGTCGAGGGGCTCGAACGTCCAGGTGGAGGCGCGGGTCCAGTCGAGCGGGACCCCCACGCCCGCGACGCGGTCCGGCCAGGCGAGCCCGAGCGAGATCGGGAGGCGCATGTCGGGAGGCGAGGCCTGGGCGATGGTCGAGCCGTCGACGAACTCGACCATCGAGTGGACGATCGACTGCGGGTGCACCGTGACGTCGATGTGGTCGTAGTCGACGTCGAAGAGCAGGTGCGCCTCGATCACCTCGAGCCCCTTGTTGACGAGGGTCGACGAGTTCGTCGTCACCACCAGGCCCATGTCCCAGGTGGGGTGCGCGAGCGCTTCGCGCGGGGTGACGTCGGCCAGCGATTCCCGTGTCCGGCCGCGGAACGGCCCACCCGACGCCGTCAGGACGAGCCGACGCACCTCGCGGTCGGAGCCCGACCGCAGCGCCTGCGCGATCGCCGAGTGCTCGGAGTCGACCGGCACGATCTGGCCGGGGGCGGCGCGCTTCGTCACGAGGTCGCCTCCGACGATCAGACTCTCCTTGTTGGCCAGGGCGAGCGACGCCCCCGAGTCGAGGGCGGCGAGGGTCGGCGCGAGGCCGACCGAGCCCGTGATGCCGTTCAGGACGACGTCGGCCCGGACGTCGCGGACGAGCTGCACCGACTCGTCGGTGCCGAGCGCCGTGTGCTCGACCCCGAACTCGGCGGCCTGCGCGGCCACGCCCTCACGGTCGGAACCGGCGGAGAGGCCGACCACCTCGAAGAGGTCGGGATGGGCCCGGACGACGTCGAGGGCCTGGACCCCGATCGAACCGGTGGAGCCGAGGATCGTGATGCGACGCATGGGGTCAGCCTAGGGCGAGCGTCGTCCGGGCCGCCCACCGCCATGAGGCGAGCCGTGGTCGGGCGGACCGGGGGCTAGGCGACGGAGAGGATGTCGATGACGAAGACGAGTGTGTCGGTGCCCCCGATGCCGGCCGACGGTTGACCGGCCTCGCCGTAGCCCTCGGCGGGCGGGATGATCACCACGACCTGCGAGCCGACCGTCTGACCGATCATGGCCTTGGCGAACCCGGGCACGACCTGGTCGGTCGAGAACGGTGTCGGCGTGCCCTTTCCCCAACTCTGGTCGAAGACCTCGCCGGTGGTCCAGTTCACGCCCTGGTACTGGACGGTGACGTTCGCAGGGTCGGGGACGACGGGGCCGTCGCCCTTCTTCAGGACCTCGATCTGCAGGTCGGACGGCGGTTCGGTGCCGGGCGGGATCGTCACGGTGGGCCGACCGTCGTCGGCGAGCTCGATCGTCGGGAAACCGTCCTTCGGGGGCTGGGCCTCACCCGTCGCCTTGGTCGGCACGATCGAGACGACGTCCGCGACGATCACCACGGGCGTGGGTGTGGCCGCCTGCTCCCCCGCGGTCGCGGTCGTCATGTCGGCCGCCGAGGCGACGGTCACCGTGCGGCTGCCCGAGGGCACGCAGGCGATCGCGTCCACGATGCCCGGCACGTAGTAGTCGGTGCTCACCGTGAGCTGCGTGGGCTGCTGACCCTCGTCGAAACCGGCCGAGGTGACCTCGGCCCCGGTGGTCGCGTCGTAGACCGCGATGCGGACGTTGGCCACCGCACCCTGCCCGGCGACCTCGCCGCTGCCCTCGACCAGGGTGGTGCGCTGGGTCGTCGGGACCTCGAGCGGGGTGTCGAAGACGACCTCGGGCTTGCTCTCGACCTCGCCCGTGACGTCGACGCCATCGGAGAGCTCCCCGGACGCCGGAGCCTTGCAGTCACCCGCCGCGCCACTCGCCGTCGGCGACGGCTGGTCGGAACCACTCGTGCATCCGCTCAGCACGAGGACGACGAGCGGAACGGCCGCCACGGCGGCGAACCGTCCTCGGCGGACACGGGCGGACGGACGAGGAGGCGCGGTGCGGATCATCGGGGAGTCGTGTCGGGGGTCGGCGGCGACGGTCGACTAGGAGACGGCGAGGATGTCGATGACGAAGACGAGCGTGTCGGTGCCCGAGATGCCGGCCTGCGGGGCGCCGGCCTCGCCGTAACCGTCGGCCGGCGGGATGACGACGACGGTCTGCGATCCGACGGTCTGCCCGACCATGCCGTCCGCGAAGCCGGTGATGACCTGGTCGGTCGAGAAGGTGGCCGGTGCACCGCGCGACCAGCTCTCGTCGAAGATCTCGCCCGTGTTCCAGATGACGCCCTGGTACTGGACGGTGACGGTGTCACCGGCCTGGACCGTGGCTCCGTCGCCCTTGATCAGGGTCTCGACACCGAGTTCGGTCGGAGCGTCCGCGTCGGGGACGGTCACCGTCGGGCGGCCGTCGGCGTCGAGCTCGACCGTCGGGAACCCGTCCTGCGGGGCCTGGGGCTCGCCCGAGGCGCGCAGCGGGACGTCGGAGGTCGCCTGCGACGAGCTGCTCGGCGTCGCCGCATCGGAGGACCCGCCGGCGTCACCGGCACAGGCCGCGAGCGACAGGAGGAGGGCGGGGACGGCCAGGAGGGCGAGGGAACGGCGCATGGGGATCTCTCGGTCGGGGTGACGGGGGTCGTGCCGTGGGGCTCGGCGCGGCGGAGGTGCCGTGCCATTCTGCCTCACGCCGGGTCGGCTTCTCTGGACACCGCCACGACGGTGGGCTCGTGACCGACCGGGAAGGCGACCGACGCGGCGATGAAGCACTTGCGGCTCGCCTCGGCGTGCAGCTCGAGGGCGCGCTCGACCATGTCGTCGTCGGCGACGGTCACCCGGGGCCGCAGGGTCACCGAGGTGAAGCGACCACCCCCGTCGTGCGTCTGGGTCATCCGTCCCACGGCGGCGTCCTCGTACGCGACCACGACCACCCCGGCGGCCGCGGCCACGTGCAGGTAGCTGAGCAGGTGGCACTGCGCCAGTGCGGCGAGCAGCAGCTCCTCGGGGTTCCAGCGGTCCGCGTCACCGTGGAAGGTGCGGTCGGCCGACGCCAGGACGTCGTGCTGCTTGCCGGTGGCGACGATCGTGGCGTCGCGGCCGTACGAACGGTACGAGGTCGTGCCCTCGCCCCGGTCGCCCGTCCAACGGACGTCGACGGCGTAGTCGTGGTCGAGCATGCTGCCTCCCTCTCGGGCCCCTCGTCGGTGCGACGTGGTCGCGTGGCGGGCCTCGGTACACTCCCCATCATGACCGACCCCCGCCCCGCCGCGCCCTCCCGTCACCCCCTGACCGCCTCGGCCAGCGTCGAGCTGGCCGTGCTCGAGCGCTCGGGTTGGGACGAGAGCCGTCACCTCGGAGCCGGTGTCGTCGTGGACGCCGACGGACGCGAACTGCGTCGGATCGGGGACGCCGACGCGACCATCTACCCGCGCTCGTGCCTCAAGCCGTTGCAAGCGCTCACGGTGCTGCGGTCGGGGGTCTCCCTCGACGGCCCCCAGGCCGTGCTGGCCACGGCGAGCCACGCGGGCACGCCCGCCCACCTCGAGGTGGTCGAGGCGTTGCTCGGCCGGTCAGGCAGCACCGAGGACGACCTCTTCTGCCCGCCGGACTGGCCCGGTGACCGGGCCAGCGCCCGCGAGGCCACCGCGCCGCGCCGGCTCGCGATGAACTGCTCGGGCAAGCACGCCGCGTTCCTCCTCGCCTGTGCCGAGAACGACTGGGACCCGTCCCGCTACGTCGCCACCGACCACCCCCTGCAGGCCGCGGTGCGCGAGACGGTCGCCGAGTTCACCGGCGAGGCCGCTGACCACTCCGGCGTCGACGGCTGCGGTGCCCCGGTGATCGCGACCACCGTGGTCGGCCTGGCCCGGGCGATCGCGCGCATCACCGGGTCGGTCGGCGCGACCGGGTCGGGACGCGACGGCCACGCCGCGCATCTCGTCGAGGCCGTCCTGGGCGACGCCTGGGCGATCGACGGTCCCGGTCGAGCCAACACGGTGACGATCGACGAGCTGGGCGTGCTGGCCAAGCTCGGCGCCGAGGGCGTCATGGTGATGGGCACGACCGACGGCGTCGCGGTGGCCGTGAAGGTGCTCGACGGGAACGTGAGGGCCGGCACCCTGGTCGCGCTGCGCCTCCTGGTCGACGAAGGGGCCGTCGACGCCGCCGCCGCCGCTCGCGTCGTCGAGCGCACGCTCGAGAAGGTCACCGGCGGTGACGGCCTGGCGGGCCGCATCCGCCTGGGCAGCGGGGTCGACCGCTAGGCGCACCGCGCGACGTCGTCGAGCACCGACACGAAGGCGACCCGCAGGCTCTGTCGGCACGGCCGGCCGTCCTTGAGGGTGACCGTCGCTCCTCCGTCCTGACCCATCACGACGACGGTGTCGACCGGGGGTGGCTCGGCCTCGGGCCGTGCCCCGCCCGAGGTCGGCGCCCGGACCACCACGCAGTCGATCGCCGCGGCCGCGTCGACCGACGATGCCCCTGCGGCCCGGAGCTGACGGCGGAGGCCCGACGCGACGGCCTCGGCCACCACGGGTGGACCGACGACCCTCACGGCCGACGAGAGGGGCACGCACAGCGGGGCCTCGTCGAGGGTGGCCGCCTCGGCCCGGAGGCGTGCCAGACGATCGGCGAGCGGGTCGCCCGGCTCGAGGTCGTCCTCGGGACGCCCCTCGAGGACGAGCCCGCTGGAGGCGCGACCCACCCCGAGCACCAGCACCCGGGTCGGACGACGTGCGACGTCGCACTCGTCGAGCCGATCGGCCGTCGGGTACCAGTCGGCCAGCTCACGCGACCGCACCGCCCGGAGGCGCGCGACGACCTCGTCGACGTCGTCGAGGGCGGCCAGGAACCTCGACCGTTCGCGCCGTGCCGTGAGCGTCGCCCCGACGACACGGTCGACGGCCCAGCCGACGAGGACCGCGAGAGCCGTCGCGAGCGAGAGCCCGAGGACGGCAGGCGGCGCGGTCCACGGGACGAGAGCACCGCACGCGGACACGACGGCACCCGTCGACATCGCCGCCACGGGCGTCGCCGTCGGGCGGGGTCTGGCCGGCCCGGACGGCAGCCGGACGCGGGACGGCAGGACCGGTGACGCCGCGGTGGTCGAGGAGTTCATGACTCCAGTGGAGCGGAGCACCGGCCGCGGCGGGTACCGGGTGGTCGGGTCGGGGGAAGGACCGACCACCCTGCCGCGTGGGGAGGAGCCGTGGGTCAGACCACGACGAAGAACTGCTCGCCGATCTCGACCCGGGTGCCACGCGTCACGCGGACGCGGACTCCGGGATCGGCACGGCGGGGCGGGAGGTCACGAGGACGGACGACCGTCCCGTTGCCGGACCACCGGTCGCTGACCCAGAGGGCTCCGGCCTCCTGACCGAACTCCAGATGCGTCTTCGACACGGACTTGCCGGGATCGACGATGCGGACGAGCTGGTCGAAGCGCTCCCCCGGCTGGGGCGTCGGTGCACGGCCGACGAGGCCGGTCCCGTCGACCGTGATGCTCTCACCGGTGCTTAACTGCAGCACGTACTCGGTTCCGAGTGCACCACGACGGACGATCCGGGTCTCGTCGACGTCGGCGTCGTCGGGCAGGTCCACGGGCACCCGACGCGGGCGCCAGGACGGAGCCGACGACGACGTGGGAGCAGGGGGGAGGTCGGCGACGCTCGAAGTCGGAGTCGCCGCCGGTCGTTCGGCGCGGAAGCCCGGGACGTGGTCGATCGGTTCGGGTGCCGGGCGTGGCGTGTCGTCCTGCCGGTCGTCGGCGCCGTCTCGGACGGGTACGTCGTCGCCGGAGCCCGGGCCGTCCGGAGAGGTCCCGGCGTCGTCGGAGCCCGATCCGGCGCCCTCACGGTCCTGTGTGGCGGGACGACGGCGGAGGACGGACTCGTCGTCGGGTCGCCATTCGGGCGGGAGCGGGACGACAGGCCCCGTGAACGACAAGGCGACCGACTGCACGACCGCACCGCATTCGCCGCAGAAGATGTCGTCCTCGTCGATGGGTGCGCCACAGTGCGTGCACCGTTCGGGGACGACGGCGGAGCCCGGTTCGACGAGCGGTACGGGGTCCACGAGCGGTGCGGGCTCGACGAGCGGTACGGGCTCGGGGCGGTCGGAGTCGGGGAGGGCGGGCCGGGACCCGCTCGGGACCGGCGGGCGGAGGTCACGGCCGAGGGCGGCCACCGGGGCGGTGTCGCCGTCCCGCGGCCCGTCGGCCGTCGGCCGCACGAGAGGCGGCGGGCCCGCAGGAGGCGCGACCCGGTCGCCGGGGACGACCTCGGAGGAGGAGTCGGACGAGGGAGCGGACTCGTCCGGCATCACCGTCGCCTCGGGGTCGGTCGCGCCCTCGGTGTGGTCGTTCTCGACCGGCCGGGTTCCGTCAGGGGCGGTGGACGTCTCGACCTCGCCTGACCGGACCTCGCCGTCGTCGTCTCGACGTCCGTGGGACGCCTCGGCGGAGGGGGGTTCGACGGCGGTCACCACGTCGGGAGAGGACTCGTCCGATGCGAGAGGCGTCAACGACGCCGTCCAGAGCGGGGCGGACGAGGGGCGGGGCCCGTTGTCGGGGTGCTCGGAGGGCACTCGGAGCGGTGTCGGCGATCCGACCGTCTCGGGTGCCGGCGTCGCGAGGGCCCCGACGGGGCCGTCGGGGACGGCGGGGATGCCGGAGACGGTGGTGTTGCCGGGGTCAGGGGCCTTCGGGGACTCGGCCCGCGCCTCCTCGGAGGCCGTCGGGCGGTCGTCCTCGCCCGTGGGCACGACGGTTCGATCGTCGACCGGCCACACCGGGGGCTCGGGAGCCGACGCGGGCGCTTCGGACCGCGCGTGATCGACACGGGTCGGCTCGACCTCGACCCCGGGCACGCCGGTGTCGGCCTGACGGTCGCGCACCCACCACGGGGGTTGCGCATCGCTGCGGCGGGGGTGCGAGGTCGCACGCGGAGGAGCCTCGGGCAGGTCGGGCGCACTGGTGGCGTCGACGTGCTCGGCGGCGGCGTCGGCCCGACGTCGGGCAGCCGCGAGGTCTGCGCTCGAGACCGCCCGACCGCACTCGCCGCAGAACATCGCGCCGACGGGCAGGGGGCTGGCACAGGTGGGGCAGTACATCAGTCGTTCCTCTGTCGCTCGGGAGGGGTGCGCCCATGGTAACCACGCAAAGACCGGAGCGAGACCGCCGCGGCGAACCGCTGCCGCCTCGTGAGCCCGACGCCGAGGGCGTGTCTCATCTCGGCGACGGCCGTCCAGACGCGGTCGGCGTCGGACTCCGCGGGCGGGTTCGGCGAGAACACCGCACGGTCCGCCACCCGGGCGAGCACCGCAGGACGCGAGCCACCGACGACGGCGGCGACCTCGCTCCGGGTCGCCGCGGGCGGGGTGCGGATGCCGTGGTCGACCACGGCGTCCTGGAACTCGTGCCAGCCGCCGCTGATGCGGTCGGAGGGACTCGTCGCCGTCCGGCGGCGACGACGCCTCCGCGCCTTCAGGACCACGATCGTCACGAACGGGGCCGCGAGCAGACCGGCGACGAGGGCGCTCCAGCCGACGACCCGCACGACCGCCAGGACGATGGCCAACCAGGCCGGGGGCGTCTCGGGATCGTCCTGCTCGGACTGCGGCGGCGTCTGGTCGTCCCGCATCTGAGGGTCCTGGGGTGGGGGCTGGACGACGGACTCGGGCCGGGAGATCTGCGTCGGGTCCTGCACCTGGTCCTCGGGTATGGGACGTTCGGCCGGGTTCGGGTCGAGCGCCACCCAGCCGTACTGAGCGGTGTCGACCTCGATCCAGGCGGTCACGCTCGACCCCGTGACGTCGACGGGGCCCCCGTCCGTCTCGGGGGCGAATCCCATGACGACCCTCGCCGGGAACCCCAGCCGGTCGGCCATCAGCGCGGCGGCCGTCGCGTACTGCTCGGCGTCGCCGATCATGACGGGGTCGGTGAAGAGCTGGGCGATGCGGTCCGCACCGTGCCCGGATCGGCTGACGGGTTCGTCGGCGGTGACGCCGTGGCTCACGTAACCGTCCTCGCGCAGGGCGCTCAGCGCCGCCCGGAGGCGCGCCCCGGGGCCCTGGACCCCGGCGACGTCCTCCTCGAGCGAGGAGGTGAGCTCGTCCGGTACGTCCCGCGGCGTCGGCACGGTGGCGGTCCCCGGTGTGAGCGCGTCGAGTTCGTCGTCGCCGGGCTGGCGGGGCTCGACCGCGTCCAGTCGGTACGAATCGCCCTGCCGCAGTCCGCCGAGGACGGCCGCCGTGCCCGTGAGGTCGTTGTAGAAGAACGCGTCCCGCCGCGCATCCGCCGTGGGTCCTCCGAACGAGACGGATTCGAGTCGGCCGACGGTGGGGAGCCAGAGGTCGTCGTAGGCACCGATCGTGACGTCCACCGCGGTCGCCTGCCCGTCGACCCGGGATTGGTCGACGTCGGACGGCACGCGGGTGAAGAACCCGGAGGCGCTGTCGACCTGGCCGCTGCCGACGCTGTAGACGACACCGTCGTAGGTGTCGAGCGTGGCCACGCGCAGTCGTTGACCGTCACGGAGGCCCGAGACCGTGAGGAGCGTCTGGTCGACGGTGGGCTCCTGTTCGTACGCCCGGAAGCCGCTGAGCGGGCTGACGTGGTCCCGCGGGTCGAACGGTTGCTCGACGACCGTGCGCGCCACGGTCCGCGAGGTGACCGGCGGGATCGCGGCGACGGCGACCGTGCCGGCCGTCCCCGCGACGGCCAGCGTGGCGAACGCACCGACGACGGCCCGGACGGCCACCGGGCGGTGCCCGGCAGACGTCGTGACAGCACGGGTGGTGAGGGCCCCGAGCGCGATGCGACGTCGACGGAGGCGCCACCAGACGACCCAGGCGACCACCGTCACCAACACGGCGAGACCGGTGACGCGGGGCCACCAGGCCTCGCCCGGACCGAGCACGATCGCCGCGATCCAGACGACGACGGGAACGACGACGGCGAGTTCTCCGCGTCGGCTGCGGAGCGCGACGGACAGGCCGACGACCGTGCCGACGAGGACCAGCGCGAAGACCGGCACCAGCAGGGCCTCGTAGCTGCCCACCGGCAAGGCGATGGTGACGAGCTGCTTCCAGCCGAGAGCGGTCGCCGAGACCAACGTCAGGAGGCCCCGACCCGTGGGCAGCACGCCGCCGAAGGCTTGCGACGGCACGGCGAGCGGCACCCCGAGCAACAGGTACGCCACGATCGTCGCCGCGAACACCCACACGCTCGACAGCCGGAGGGCGGCGGTGCCCAGCGCGATGACCACGCCGACGGCGAAGGCGACGACGACGAGCACGACGAAGGCAGCGCTCTCGTACACCGGCCAGAAGGTCACGGTGGCGGCGCCGAGCGAGGCCGCGAACAACGCGACGACCCAGGCGACGAACGGGGCTCGCAGTCGTGACGGCCGCGCGCGGGACCGTGCGCGCGGAGCAGGCGCCGCTGGCCCCGCGGGCGTCCGGACCCCGTCGACGACGCTCATGCGCTCGCCGTTCGGGCGAGCGACTTCTGCAGGTCCTCGAGGAACCCGATGGTCAGCACGGTGAGATCGGCGATGCGCCTCATGCCGGGGACCGTCTCGGGGTCGCACACGATCGCCACCGCCTCCACCCCCAGGGGGAACTGCAGGGCTGCGGCGCGCATCTCGGTGACCGTCGTCGTGGACCCGACGACGAGGAACGCCACCGAGATCCCCACGACCTGATCACCCGCCACCCGCGCGACGTCGGTGATGGCCAGCGCCGACTCCGCCGACGTGACGACCGCGAGTTCGTCGAGCAGGCGGTTCCGGGTCAGCGTGCTCAGGGAGCGGATCTCGAGGTTCTTCCGCTTGGCGAACTCGGGGGTGGTCTCGCCGACGACGACGCTGACCTCACGCGCGTCACGGATGGCGCGAGCACCGAGAGAACCCGCGACGCTGACGGCCAGTTCGAACTCGTCGTCGTTGGCGAAGTCACCGGCCGCGAGGCTCAGGGCGATGACCAGGTGGCTGCGCCTGCTCTCCTCGAACTGCCGCACCATGTAGGTGCCCGTCTTGGCGGTCGACTTCCAGTGGATGTTCCGTCGTTCGTCGCCCGGCTGGTACTCGCGCAGGGCGTGGAACGAGATGTCGCTGGGCGAGAGGTCACGCGTCGGATTGCCCTCGAGGTCACGGATGAGACCCGTGCTCGTGCTCGGGATGCCGATGGTGCGGGGGTGCACGAACACCTCGGTGACGCCGGTCCATTCGATCTCGCGTCGGGCGAGGCCGACCGGGTCGCCTCGCACGGTGCTGACCGGACCCACGGCCACGACGCCGCGTCGGGTGGTGGGCAGGTCGAACGACTCGGCGACCTCGTCTCCCGAGCGGAGGCTCGGCAGGCCGATCTCGGCGAGCCCCGGTCCGACGGGGACCTCGACGGACACTCCGAGGATGCGGCGGGCGCTCGCGTTGCGCACCCGCACGGTGCCGGCCGCCGGGGCGCCGACGGCCACGCGCTCGTGCGGGATCTCGAGCGTGATGCGGACGGTGTTCCGTCCGACGAGAGCGAGCCCTGCGACGAGCAGCAGGACGATCGCGGCGAAGCCGACCACCACGAGCTCGGTCCAGCCGAGCAGGTAGCCGACGAGCAGCCCGACCGGTGCGGCGACGAGCATCGACCACCCGAAGGGCGTGACCACCGAGGAGGCGCTGGTGAACGCCCGGCGGACGGAACGGCGAGCCCCACGCGTCGTCCTGACCAGCAGGACGAGCAGGTCCGCTCCGATGCCGGTACGGTCGCCGACGATCCGGGTCCGGGCGTTCGTCAGTCCTTGCGTTCCCGTCGAGAACGCGGAATCGAATCGCTGGTCGGCGCCGCGGGTGCCGACCCGCGGTCGTGTCCGGCCGGCGCGGGACCCGTCCACGGTCGACCCCGGCGCGGGCCGGGCGGCCCGGTCGGTGCCTCGAGGACGCTCGCTCACACGGCTACCCGCTCGGCGGGTGGCGCCGTCTCGATGAGCAGCTGGCTCACGACGCTGGACGGCGTGACCCCGTCGAACTCCGCTTCGGGGTCGAGCACGAGACGGTGGGCGAGCACGGGCTCGGCGAGCGACTTGACGTCGTCCGGGATCACGTAGTGACGACCGAGGGACGCCGCGTAGGTCTTGGCCGAACGGACGAGGGCCAGCGCACCGCGGACGCTCACACCGAGACGGACCTCCTGGGCCGTTCGCGTCCCGTCGACGAGCCGGGCGACGTAGTCACTGATGGTGGGCTCGACGTGCACGGTGCGGGCGAGTTGCGCCATCTCGGTGATGACCCCGGCCTGGACGATCGGGTTGAGGCTGCCCTCGTGGACCCTCGTGGCGGAGCCCTCGAGGATGCGGACGGTCGCCGCGTGATCGGGGTAGCCGATCGAGGTCTTCATGATGAACCGGTCGAGCTGGGCCTCGGGAAGACGGTAGGTGCCGGCCTGCTCGACCGGGTTCTGGGTGGCGATCACCATGAACGGCGAACCCACGGCGTGGCTGACGCCGTCCACGGTCACGCGGCTCTCTTCCATCACCTCGAGGAGGGCGGACTGCGTCTTGGGGCTGGCGCGGTTGATCTCGTCGGCGAGGACGATGTTGGAGAAGATCGGCCCGCGGTGGAACTCGAACCCACCGGCCTTCTGGTCGTAGATGCTGACGCCGGTGATGTCGCCGGGCAGGAGGTCGGGGGTGAACTGCACACGGTTGCTCGAGCCCTGGACGCTCTGGGCGATCGCGCGGGCGAGCGAGGTCTTGCCCGTGCCCGGGAAGTCCTCGAGCAGCAGATGCCCCTCGCTCAGCAGAGCCGTGAACGACAGTCGCACGACGAAGGTCTTGCCCAGCAGCACCTGGTCGACGTTGGCCACCAGTCGCCCGAAGATGTCGGAGAACCAGGTCGCCTGCTCGGGGGTCATGCTCATGTGTCTTCGTTCCTCGATGTGTCGTTCATGGGCTTCAGCCGCAGGTGACCCGTGCGTAGCCGCTGTCGGTCTTGCCGTCGACCGTCCCGCGGATGCGGACCTCCGTCGCCGAGGGATCGACCCGGGACGTCGTCGTGTACGCGCCGTTCCTGTCTCCGGACTGCCAGTTGTCCAGGATGAGGGGCGACACGTTGAACTCGACCGTCGCCAAGAAGTCGAGGTTACCGTTCGACGGCGGGTTGACCACGAGGGGTTCGCCGGGGACGCACGAGACGATGACGGGCCGCACCGTCACGGGCGTCGCGGCCTGACGATCGGACGCGGCGCCACAGAACGTCTCGGAAGCGTCTCGACAGCCTCGGACGTAGACCTGGAGTTCGGTGCCGTATCCCCCGGTGGAGACGAAGCCGTCGGCGGCCAGGGGCTGCCAACCCGTCTGCCCGTTCTGCGACCACTCGAATCGGGCTGCCGTACCCGACACCACGTCGGTCGCGGAGACCCTGACGTCGAAGCGTCCCCCACCGTTCTCGATCGACGCCACGGTCGCGCGAGCAGCACCCGGGGCCTTGAGTGCCGTGGTGCGACCCGAACCCGCGGAACAGAAGGTGCCGTTGTCCGCCTTCACGACGTAGAGGTAGGTGACGCCGTCCTCTGCGGACGAGTCCGTCGCTCCCCCGCCGGCGAGGGGAACGGGGTCACCCGGGGTGTCGCAGGACACCGGCCCGTCCGAGCCGGCGACGCGGACCACCCGGTACGTGGGAGCCGATCCGCCGTTCGCGGTCGACGGCGTCCAGGTGATCTGCACGCCGCCGCTCACGGGGGTGGCCGTGACCTGGGGTACCCCGGGGCTCCCGACGGGTACCACCCGCGTCAGGGACGCCCGGGCCCACGCCGCCTCGCTGTCGACGTCGGCGTCGTTCTTCGCGAAGACGTTCACCGTGTAGTTCTGGTTCGGGACGAGGCCGGGGATGACGCTCTGCTGCACCCCACGGCGAACGGTCTGGGATCCCGTCGTGGGCCCGGACCATTCGACGACGTACGACTGGATCGCGGAGCCCGGCCGGGGATCCGGCGAGTCCGTCCACGTGATCCGGGTGTCGCCCTGGCCCGACGGCACCGCAGTCGCGCTCAGGCCCGTGGGTGCGGCGGGCACGTAGTCGGCACTGTAAGCGGGACTCGGCGCCGATGCAGCGGAGTCCCCGACGCCGTTGGTGGCGACGACCGTGAAGGAGAACCGCTGGCCCGCGGGCAGGTCGGTCAGGGTGCAGACCGTCGCCAGCCCGCAGGCCTTGGAGTACGAGCCCCCGGCCGAACCCGCCCCGGTCAGACGGTAACCGGTCAGCGGCGAGTTGTTGGCCGCGGGAGCCGTGTAGCTCAGGGTGAGCTGTCCCCCCGTGAAGGTGCCCGTTCGGACCGGGGCATTGGGGGCGTTCGGGACGTCCTGCACGCTGATGGTGACGGTGCCCCAGACGTATCGGTCGGGGTCGTCCGTGACGTCGGCGACCTGGTACTGGAGGTTCGTGTCGCCGGGGGCCGCGGAAGCCGCGACCGAGACGGCGAGACTCCGGTTGTCACCGCTCGGCGTGATCGAGACGCCTGCCGGCACGCTCGACCCGTTCAGCCCACGGATCGCCACCACCCGCAGCGCCTGCCCGGGGAAGGGATTGGTCGCCTGGTCGTTCTGCAACACGTCGACCGAGGTCGAGGCCCCGCGCTTGACGACGGCACGATCGGCGGCCGGTTGAGCGAGCGGGCGGGTCGATCCCACGACCGACACGGTGACGGCACCGCTCCGACCCGGGTTGAGGGCATCGCTGACGGCGACGGGGAGCGACCTGCTCGTCCCCTTCGCGGTGCCGGCCTCGGCCGAGACGGTGAGCTTCGACCCGGACAGGTCGAAGCCGAAGCCCGCGACGCCGCCCTGTTCGACCGAGTACCGGAGCTCGTCGACGTCGTCCGGATAGGGGTACGTGGTGAGCCGAGCGAGGTCGAGCGTGCGGGACTGGCCCGGTTCGAGGTCGATCGAGGTGCCGTTGAAGACGGGTGGCTGGTTCTCTCGCGACGTCACCGTGATGGGCAGCACGAGCGACGCCGTCCGACCGTCCGGGTCGTCGGCCGAGCGACCGTCGGTCACCTGGAACGAGATCGAGGCCGTACCCGAGAACAGGTCGGCGGACGTGAACCGGAGGGTCGTGTCGTCGACCACGAGGTCGTCGCCGTTCGAGTTCGTCGCCCGGACCGTCGCGGGGTCGGTCAGTCTGACTCCGTTGGTGCCGGCGGAGATCACGTAACGGTCGAGGTCGATCGTGACGGCCTTCTCGCTCTCGACCGTGATCGGACGGACCGTCCGGTCGACCTGCGGCAGGGCGTCGTCGAAACCGGGCACGACGATGAACGCGTAGGAGCGGACGCCCGGGTCGTCCTTCCTCGAGACCGAGAACGGGACGATCTGGCTCGAATCGGTGATGCGGACGGTCACGCGCGAGTTCGGCGTCACCTCGGCCGTCGAGCCGAATCCCGGGGCAAGTCCGAGGTCGAGCTGCGAGGTGCTGCCGTCCGAGAAGAACACGTTGGTCAGGGGGTTGACCGTCACGGTCTGCCGACCGGCGATGTCGCTGAGTCCGAGGACCGTGTCGTCGGCGAGCGGGTAGTTCAGTGGTGCGTCGGGATCGACGGTCACGGTGACGAAGGTCGAGCTCTGCCCGCCGCGCTCGTTCGACACCGTGTAGACGAGGCCGTACGTCCCGGGGGTCTCGGGGGGCGTCACCGACACCATCGTCCCCGACACGACCTTGGCGACGACACCCTCGCCGTTCGGCTCGACGGCGTCGACCGACAACGCGCCCCCGTCGGGGTCGGAGTCGTTGTCGAGCACCCGGACCGTGATGGACCCCCCGGGTCGCATCGTCACGGCGTCTGCGACGGCGATCGGGTTGCGCGATCCGTCGGCGCGGGTCGAGATCCCCACGCGGACCGTGCCGGTGGCCCGGGCACCCAAGCCGTCCACGACCGCGTAGGTGAAGCTGTCGGTGCCCGCCGAGCTGGCGTTCGCCTGGTACTCGACGTAGTCGGTGCCGACGGTCGACACGCTGCCCTTCTCGGGGCTCGTGCCCACCCCGAGCAGCTGGACCGAGTCGCCGTCGGGATCGATGCCGTCGAGCGGAACGCCGATGCGCACGGTCTCGCCTGCGACGACGCGCGCCGTCACCGACTGGGGCGCGGGGGCGGCGTTGCTGCCCGCGTCGACCTCGCGGACCGCGATGGCGACCTGGGCCGAGGCCCGCTGCCCGTCGGGGCCCTCGACGGTGTAGGTCGCCGTGACGTTGCCCGGGGTGGTGGGGGCCAGGTACCGGAGACGGTTACCCGACGCGAAGAGCAACCCGCTGCCGGCCGGGACGTCCCTCTCGAGTCGCGGCACCAGCGTCAACTCGTCGCCGTCGGGCTGCTCGTCGTTGGCGAGGACGTCGATGTCGATGGAGTCCCCCACCCGGACGGTCACCTGGTCGTCGGTCGCGATCGGCGGCTGGGTGATCGCCCGGCGCGGGATCTCGACCACCGTCACGGTGCCGGTCGCGGAGGCGAGGCCGTTGCTGACGGTGTAGCCGAAGGTGACCGGCCCGTCGTCGAGCGGGGCCGCGAGCGTGATGCGGGCGTAGCGCTGATCGAGCGTCTCGACCCTGACCCCGGATGCGGCGGGCACGGCATCGGTCGCCGTGAGCATGAGGACGTTGTTGGCCGGGTCACGATCGGTCGCGACGACGTCGAGCGTCTGCGTGCCCAACGTCTCGACGAAGATCGTCTTGGGCGTCGTGACGGGGGGTGTGCCCGCGTCCGGAGGGGACTGGACGTCCACCCTGACCGTGCCGGTCGCCGTCTGGTCGCCGTCCGTCACGGTGTACTCGAGCAGGTGGGTCCCGGGCACGTCGCTGAGGAACCGGAACGTGCCCTGTTCGTAGTTCGGCGTGACGGTGACGTCGGCCTTCGCCGGGACGCTGTTCAGCTTGACGGTGCCCGTGCCGCCTCGAGCGTAGGTCAGCGGCCGCACGGTCAGCTGCTGGCCCGCATAGGCCTGCTGCGAGAAGGGCAGGGCTTCGAGGGGCACCTGCCCTGCCCCCATCACCGTGATCGCGAGCGATCCTCGCCCCTCGTCACGGCCGTCCGAGACCGTCAGCGGGACGTCGACGGTCGTGTCGCCCGCACCGGCGTCCTGGTAGACGACGTCCCCCGAGGGCTTGTACGAGAGCCCCGCCGCCCCTCCTGCCGAGGTCAGGTAGAAGGCATCACCGTCGGGGTCGATCCAGTCGCCGAGCACCGAGGTGGTGACCCGGCCCGAGGACGACACCGACGCCGACGTCCTGCGCGCCTGCTGCGGCGGCGAGTTCTCCGACGGTTGGCGCACGGTGAGGGCGACCGTCGCGCTGGCCTGACCGCCACGTCCGTCGGAGATGGTGTAGTCGACCGAGAACGTGCCGGAAGCCGAGTCGGTGAGGGTGAGGAGCACCTGTTGTCGGTCGTTGACGAGGTCGACCCGGCCGACGGCGTCGTCGAGTGCGGACACGTCGTCGATCACGAGCGGGTCGCCGTTCGGGTCGTAGTCGTTGAGCAGCACGGGCAGGGTGCTCGCTCGACCGGGTCGTGCGCCGAACGCGTCGTCCACGGCGACCGGTGGTTTCTGGTCGAGATCCAACTCGGGCGGTTGCCGGTCGTCGTTCTCCTGTTGCTCTTCTTGGTCGCGGTCCTCTTGGAAGAGGTCCGACCAGTTGTCGATGAGCTCGCCGGAACGCTGGACCGCCCAGGACCGACCCGACGCCGGATCGTTGAGCACGACCCGGCGCGCGTTGACGTCGAAGACCAGGCTCGCCCCTCCGGTGACCTGTTCGAGGTCGAGGACTCCCCCGCGGGCCGACGCACAGTCGCTCCACGCCGACCCGCCCGCCCAGGCGCCGAAGCGGCAGTCGCCGACGACGACGGGTCGCGCGGGCTTGCCCTCGCGTCCGCCGACGACCTCGGCGACCCGTGAGGAGTCGATCGACACGGACAAGAGGCCGGTGGACGTCGCGACCAGGACCTCGTCGCCCGTGTCGGACCCCGTCTGCAGGGCGAGCCCGCCCGAGGCCCGGTCGGACAGGTCGACCTGCCGTCCGTCGACGACCAGTTCCCCCGTGACGGCATCGAGCACGGCCCAGTGACCGCCGACCGAGGCCACCTGGTACCCGGAGGACGACGAGGCGGGCACGTCGTGCGTCTCGGCGACGTCGGGTGACACCGTTCCGTCGAAGATCGACACCCTGCCGGTGTCGGACGAGTAGGCGACCACACGGCCGTCGGGCGTGACGTCGGTGACCAGTCCCTTGCCGAGGCTGAGATCGGGGTCGACCTCGTTGCTGAAGGACGCCAGGTCGGAGAGCGGTTGGCTCCAGACCTCCCCCGTGCCCTGTGACACGACGAGCACACGGTCCCCGGCGATCGACACGTCGGGCGATTCGGGCGGGAGCGGGACGCTCTCGGCCACCTCGGCCGTGGCGGTGTCGACGACACCGACCGTGGCGTTGCTGCGATCCACAAGCAGGACGTCCTGCTCGCGCTGGACGACCGAGAGGTCGGCACCGGTGCCGCGCACGGCGGAGTTGAGCTGCAGGACGTCGGTGTTCGCCCGACCGATCGCGGCGCGTTCTCCGTTGGCGACCCAGACCGTTCCGTCGGAGAGGTCGACGCGCTGGGCCTCGTAGCCACCGCTGGCCACGGCAACGGTCGTGACGAGCGTGGCCACCACGACCACTCCGACCCCGGTCACGACAGCGGATCGACGACGGGAGGCCCAGTCGAGCAGCCGCCCCATCAGCCCTGACCCGCCGTCGCGCAGTTCTCGTTGCTCTCCGGGCCGGTCGAACCACCGCGGCTCACGGAGACGGTGATGCAGACCTCGTCACCCGGGTCGGCGGGGGTGGCGACGAACCGGTCGGCGGATTGCTGGCTCGTCTGCCCCCCGGTCGAGATGACGTAGGTGTCACCCGCCCGGAGCCCCGGGTCGCTCCAGGTGAAGACCACCGAGGAGCCGTCGCTCGACGACGCGACGTCGGCCACCCGGGGGATGTCGGTCGACGTCGAGCGGACGAGCACCAGCGTCGCGGCGGCCGCGAGGCCGATCCCCACCACCGACGCCGCGACGAGGGCCCACGTCACGACGAGCAACGACCGACGCCGCGTCGGACGTGTGCCCGTGCTGCGAGGCACGGCGCGGCTCTGCTGGAGCGAACCGCCGTGCTGCGCCTGGACCTGGGCCTCGGTCGCCCGGCGCCGGCGGCGACGCCGCGAGGCCTGCACGGGGGTCACACCCCGGAGGCGCGTCTTGTCCTCGAGGTCGGCCACGGTCGCCAGGGCCCAGTCGTCGACCGCCACCTCGATGGGGGTCTGCGCGACGCCGATCTCGCTCTCGACCTGCTGGAGCTCGCGCACGAACTCGAGGACGCTGGCCTGGCGGTTCTCGGGGCGCCGCGACATGGACCTCGCGAGCAGTCGCTCGAGGGTGGGAGGGACGTCCGTCCGTCCGGTGGGCACGAGCTTGGCCTTGTCGATTCGACCGATCAGGTCGGACGCACCGTTCTTGTCGCCGCCGAGGACCTCGAAGGGGCTCCGGCCCGCGAGCAGCGAGTACACCGTCGCCCCGAGGGACCACACCTCGGACTCGATGGTGCCGTTGGTCTCGTCGAGCAGCACCTCGGGGGCCGACCACGGGATCGACATGCCGACGACCTCTTGCGGCTCGCTCTCGCTGAGGGACGCGGCGATGCCGAAGTCGGACAGCACGGGGTGTCCGTAGGCCGTCATGAGGATGTTCGACGGTTTCAGGTCGCGGTGCAGGACGCCCTGCCGGTGGGCCGTCTCGACCGCGCTGCCGATCTTGACACCGATGCGCAGCACGTCGGCGACGGGGATGCGGTCGCGCCGGTACCGCTCGCTCAACGACGACGAACAGAGTTCCATCACCAGGTACGGACGGCCGTCGGCCGAGACGCTGGCCTGGAACACCGTGAGGATCGACGGGTGGGCACTCAGCTGGGCCATGAGGTTCGCCTCGGCCTGGAACATCTGGCGGACCTGGTCGTTCACGACCTCGCTGAGCATGACCTTCACCGCGACCTGCCGGCGCGGCATGTTCTGTTCGTAGAGGAACACGTCGGCGAAGCCGCCCGACCCGAGCACGCGCACATGCGAGAATCCCGGCAGCACGGGGGGCGCCGAAGGCAGTCGTCGAGCCACGTCGCCTCCTCTGGGGATCGATGCCGGGTCGGCTGGGCGGAACAGGTCGGCGTCGGTCCGACCGCAGCCATTCTACGTGGGGGTCCCCGACGCCCGAGAGGCCCGTGGGCCCCCCTGTGGACGGACCCGGTCCCCCCATTTCGGGGGCGGGGCCGTCCGTGTCCGCGTGTCGCGCCTACTCGGCGTCCGTCGTCTCGGCGCTCCGGACGTCCACGACGACGGCCGTGACGTTGTCGCGTCCACCCGCCTCGACGGCGGCCTCGACGAGGGCCGTCGCCGCCGGCTCGGCACCGTCGACGCCGCCGAGGAGCTCGGCGATCCGCCCGGCGGACAGTTCTTTGGTCAGGCCGTCCGAGCAGACGAGGAGGCGCAGGCCGGGTCGGGCGGGCACCCTCCAGTAATCCGGACGCGGGTCGACGTCGAACCCGACCGCCCGGGTGATCACGTTGCTGTCGGGGTGCTTCTCGGCGTCGTCCGCGTGCAGGAGCCCCGCGTCGACCATCTCCTGGACGACGGAATGGTCGACGGTCACCTGGCGGAGACGGCCGTCCTCGAACATGTACACGCGGGAGTCGCCCACGTTGAAGACCGTGAAGTCGACCTCGGCGCCTTCACCCTCTCGTGAGAGGAACGCCCCGGTGGCCGTCGTGCCGACCCCGAGCTCGGTGTCGGCCGCCGCCACCGCGATGTCCTCCGTGGCCACGCGGAGCGCCGTCTCGACGTCGTCCGTGGTGGCGAACGGGCGTGACGCGATCTCGCTCATGCGGCGCACGACCGCGTCGCTCGCCACGTCGCCCGCGCTGTGCCCTCCCATGCCGTCGGCCACGACGAACAGCGGCGCCTCTGCGAGGTAGCTGTCCTCGTTGTGCGCTCGGCGACGACCCACGTCGGTCACCCCCGCCCAGTCGAAGGTGAGCCCCGGGCCGTCGAGGCCGAGGGCGTGGGCGGTCGTGGGGCGGCCGAGCTCTGTCACAGGAGGGGTTCTTTCGTCGGGATGATGCGCTGGGGAGGCAGGATCTCGAGAAGGTTCCCGTCACCTACGTCCACTATCGTGCCTGCACGGGCGACGAGCGACTCGCCTTGCCGGAGAACGACGGGAACGCGTCCGGGCTCGATCACCCGGGTCCCGTTCGTCGAACGCAGGTCGGTGACGACGACGGTGCCCCCGTGCTGGCGCACGTCGACGTGCGCCCCCGAGACCTCGTGTCGCGGAGACGGCACGGTCACCAACCGTGGCAGGGGCCCAGAGCCCACGCGCGGCCCGGTCGGGCGACGCCCCACGATGACGGGCACGTCGAGCGACAGGTCCTGCCCGGCGACCCTCACCCCGTGGAGGCGCGGGGTGGGTCGGCCCGACGGGCTCGGCTCCTGGCTCGTCGGCGGCCGTGCCGGTGGAGAGACGCGGAGCACCGTGTCGTCCGCGTCCGTCTCGTCGACGCCCGAGGGGCGGGCAGGGCGACCGACGACCGTGTCGTCGATCGAGCCGACTCGGTGCCACGATCCTGGTGACTGTTCGGTGGGCATCTCGTTCCTCTCACCGGGGGCTCTGACGCGGGTCGGCGACCACGACCTCCACGCTAGCGCCCGGTGACCGGTCCGTTCGGGTGCCGCGTCCACACCGGCGCCCAGGCTGCATCACCGCACGTCTCCTCCCCACGCCGGGTGCGGCAGCCGCCGGTGCACACCCGGCCCGTTCTCCGGCGTCCCGACCGGGCGGCCGCCCTAGCGTGACGCCATGACCGACCTCGTCCTCGTACCCCCGCTGCCACCCGGCCGTGCCGACGACGACGAACCACCGGGGCTCGTCCGACTCGACTCCCCCGTGGGACGCATCGAGATCGTCGGTCGCCACTTCGCCGTCGAGGGCCTCGCGATCGAGCGTGAGGGCGTCCTGCCTCACGACGGTCAACCCGAGCGGCCCGACAACCTGCTCGATGCAGCCCGACGTCAGGTCGATGGCTACTTCGAAGGAGTGCGCACGCGCTTCGATCTTCCGCTCCGCCTGGTCGGTTCGAGCTTCCAGCGCTCGGTCTGGTCTGCGCTGCTCGAGGTCGAGTGGGGACGGGCCACGACCTATGGACGACTCGGCGGGACCTTCGGCAATCCTCGGGCCGGGCGAGCCGTCGGTGGAGCGGTGGCGGTGAATCCGCTCCCCCTGCTCGTCCCGTGCCACCGCGTCCTGGGCCGGACGGGCGGCGTCACCGGCTACACCGTGGGCACAGGGGTCGAGACGAAGAAGTGGCTCCTCCGCCACGAGGGCATCGCGTTCCGAGAGGGTCCCGTGCCCCTGGACTGAGACAGAGCCGAAGCGTCGCCGCCCGCCCGGCGATCAGACGGACGCCTGCAGGACCGACTCGGCCACGAGCACGCTCTCGTCTCCGGGTTCGAGCACGAAACCTCGACCGCGGGCCCACTCCGTCAGGTCGCCGATGTCGGCCAGGTCCGGACGATCGGCCAGGAGGGCGCGAACGAGCAACCCCTTGCTCTTCTTGTTGAAGTGGTTGAGGGCTCGGCGTCGGTCGCCCGCGTCCGAGACGACACGGACGTACGTCGACGGCGTCCCAGCCGGCCCCAGAGCGACGTACCCCTCGGATCGCAGGTCGACGACGAGGTCGCCGACGCCTGCCAGGACCGAGGACACGGGCCCTCGCCAGAGTTTCTTCAACGACGTCCGGGGAACCCTCGAGTCGTGCGAGAGCCGGTACGCGGGGATCTCGTCACCAGCCCTGAGCAAGCCGAACAGGGCCGAATGCACGAGTACGTGCCGGTGAGCCCACGTCCACGCGTCGGCACTCATGCCTGCCACACCGAGAGGGTCGAAGAGGACCCCCGTGTAGCGCGACAGAGCGGGCATCGTGGGCGACACGGTCACGAGCCGGTTGCGCTCGACCTCGTGAGCCTGCGTGGGACCGAGTTTGAGGGCAGCGGCGGCCGCCGCGACGTCGGCCGACATCTCGTCGAGCAAGGCCAAGGAGGCGCGGCGAGGGCCGTCGAGCTCGTCGAACGACAGTGCCGTCACATCGAGCCGCGAACCGACGCTGCCCCCGTCGAGTTTGGTCTCGGACGGGGGCAGCAGGAAAAGCATGTCGTTCGGTGGTGCAGACGGGCGGAGCTCAGTTGAGCTGTGCGTTGCGCGCGACGACCGTCACGGTGTCGTTCTCGACGGACAGGAAACCGTCGTCGGCAGTCGCCTCGACGGTGGTGCCGTCGGACAACCGGACCCTGACCTGACCCGAGGCCAGGATGGCGAGGATCGGCTCGTGACCGGGAAGGATCCCGATCTCACCCTCGGCGGTGCGAGCGA
Organism: Frigoribacterium sp. CFBP 13605; assembly: GCF_014839405.1. Lineage (NCBI taxonomy): Bacteria > Bacillati > Actinomycetota > Actinomycetes > Micrococcales > Microbacteriaceae > Frigoribacterium > Frigoribacterium sp. CFBP 13605. Next base: position 37,719 of record NZ_JACYNS010000012.1, read on the forward strand.
CGATCGACGACGCCTCGCCCGACCACACTTCGTGGTCGGCCGAGACGACGCTGACAGTGAGAGCAGCCACGATCAGCCGTTCTCCTTCTGGATCTGAGCCCACTTCTCTTCGACGTCCGAGATGGAGCCGACGTTGAAGAATGCCTGCGTGGCCACGTGGTCGAATTCGCCGTCGGCGATCGCCGTGAAGGACTCGATGGTGTCCTTCAGCGGGACGGTCGAGCCCTCGACACCCGTGAACTTCTTGGCCATGTAGGTGTTCTGCGAGAGGAACTGCTGGATGCGGCGCGCACGCGACACCGTGATCTTGTCCTCTTCGGAGAGCTCGTCGACACCGAGGATGGCGATGATCTCTTGCAGCTCCTTGTTCTTCTGCAGGATGGCCTTGACCCGGATCGCCGTGTCGTAGTGCGCCTGGCCCAGGTAACGCGGGTCGAGGATGCGGCTGGTCGAGGTCAGCGGGTCGATCGCGGGGTAGAGACCCTGCGACGCGATCTCACGCGACAACTCGGTGGTCGCGTCGAGGTGCGCGAACGTCGTCGCGGGAGCCGGGTCGGTGTAGTCGTCGGCCGGCACGTAGATCGCCTGCAGCGAGGTGATCGAGTGACCGCGCGTCGAGGTGATGCGCTCTTGGAGGACGCCCATCTCGTCGGCCAGGTTGGGCTGGTAACCCACGGCCGAGGGCATGCGACCCAGAAGGGTCGAGACCTCGGAACCGGCCTGCGTGAAGCGGAAGATGTTGTCGATGAAGAGGAGCACGTCCTGCTTCTGCACGTCGCGGAAGTACTCGGCCATCGTGAGGGCCGACAGCGCGACGCGGAGACGGGTTCCCGGCGGCTCGTCCATCTGGCCGAAGACCAACGCGGTCTTGTCGAACACGCCCGCTTCGTCCATCTCGGCGATGAGGTCGTTGCCCTCGCGGGTACGCTCACCGACGCCGGCGAAGACCGACACACCACCGTGGTCCTGCGCGACACGCTGGATCATCTCCTGGATGAGGACGGTCTTGCCGACACCCGCACCACCGAAGAGACCGATCTTGCCGCCCTGCACGTAAGGCGTGAGGAGGTCGATGGACTTGATGCCCGTCTCGAACAGCTGGGTCTTGGACTCGAGCTGGTCGAACTTAGGGGGCTTGCGGTGGATGGGCCAGCGCTCGGTGATCTCGACCGTCTCGTCACCCTCGAGGTTGAGGATCTCGCCCGTGACGCTGAAGACCTTGCCCTTGGTGACGTCGCCGACGGGCACGGAGATGGGCGCGCCGGTGTCGATGACCTCTTGCCCACGGACGATGCCGTCGGTGGGCTTGAGGGCGATGGCACGGACGAGGTCGTCACCGAGGTGCTGGGCGACCTCGAGCGTGATCTGCGTGGTCGTGTCACCGATGGTGATCTTCGTGGTCAGCGCGTTGTAGACGCCGGGGATGGCATCGTGCGGGAACTCGATGTCGACGACGGGGCCCGTGACCCGGGCGATGCGCCCGACGCCGGGAGCCGACTCGGTCGCGACCGGTGCGGTTGCGGTGTCAGTCATGGCTTCTCTCTCTTCGGATGATGATGCTGTGGTGCAGAGCTCTACTTGGCCGACCCGAGGGCGTCTGCGCCGCCCACGATCTCGGAGATCTGCTGCGTGATCTCGGCCTGACGCGCGTTGTTGGCCAGACGGGTGAAGTCGCGGATGAGGGTGTCGGCGTTGTCGCTGGCAGCCTTCATGGCCTTCTGACGGGCGGCGTGCTCGGAGGCGGCCGACTGCAGCATGGCGTTGAAGATGCGGCTCTCGATGTAGACCGGCAACAGGGCGTCGAGGACCTCGGTCGGATCGGGTTCGAAGTCGTACAGCGGCAGGACCTCGTCCTCTCCGGGCTCTTCGATGCCCTCGACGACCTCGAGGGGAAGCAGACGGACGACCTCGGGAACCTGGCTGACCATGTTCACGAAACGGTTGTAGACGATGTGGATCTCGTCCACGCCACCCTCGGCCGCCTCGGTGAGGAACTTGGAGACGACCGCGTCGCCGATCTCTTTCGCCGTGACGAACTCGGGCTGGTCCGTGTTGCCCGTCCACACCTGCTCGGCGTCACGACGACGGAAGGCGAAGTACCCCTGGGCCTTGCGACCCACGAGGTAGTAGACGACCTCTTTGCCCTGACTCCGCAGCAGCTGCGCGAGCTGCTCGCTCTCTTTCAGCGTGTTCGAGCTGAATGCACCGTTGAGGCCGCGGTCCGACGTGAACACGACGATCGCGGCACGCTCGACCGTCTCGGGCTCGGTGGTCAGCACGTGGTCGACGTCCGAGAACGTCGCCACGGCCGACACCGCGCGGGTGATGGCTCGCGAGTACGGCCCGGAGGCTTTCATCCGGGCCTGCGCCTTCTGGATGCGCGAGGCCGAGATGAGCTCCATCGCGCGAGTGACCTTCTTGGTCGTCTGCGCAGAGCGGATCCTCTGCCGGTAGACCCGGAGTTGGGCTCCCATTACTCTCCTGTTGTCTCGTCAGTCGTGAACGTCGAACGGGCGCGTCAGCGCTTCGTCTTGACGATCTTCTCCTGGTTGACGTCGTCGGCGTCGGTGGCCTCGAACTCTTCACGTCCCACCGAAGCGAGAGGCTTGCCCTCACCGGTCTGGAATTCTTGCTTGAACGAGTCGATGCCGCTCTCGAGAGCCGCGACGATGTCGTCCGACAGCACGTTCTTCTCCCTGAGATCGGACAACACCGACGTGTTCCGACCCATGTAGTCGAGCAACTCGCGCTCGAAACGCAGGATGTCGGGCACGGGGACCTCGTCGAGCTTGCCGTTGGTGCCGGCCCAGATCGAGACGACCTGGTCCTCGACCGGGTAGGGCGAGTACTGCGGCTGCTTGAGGAGCTCGGTGAGACGTGCACCACGTGCGAGCTGACGACGGCTCGCCGCGTCGAGGTCGGACGCGAACATCGCGAAAGCTTCGAGCGAGCGGTACTGGGCCAGTTCGAGCTTGAGCGTGCCGGAGACCTTCTTGATCGACTTGACCTGGGCGTCACCGCCGACGCGCGACACCGAGATGCCGACGTCGACCGCGGGACGCTGGTTCGCGTTGAAGAGGTCGGACTGCAGGAAGATCTGGCCGTCGGTGATGGAGATCACGTTGGTCGGGATGTACGCCGAGACGTCGTTGGCCTTGGTCTCGATGATGGGCAGACCCGTCATGGAGCCGGCGCCCAGCTCGTCGGACAGCTTCGCGCAACGCTCGAGCAGACGCGAGTGCAGGTAGAAGACGTCACCCGGGTAGGCCTCGCGTCCCGGCGGACGACGAAGGAGGAGCGAGACGGCACGGTAGGCCTCGGCCTGCTTCGACAGGTCGTCGAAGATGATGAGGACGTGCTTGCCGCTGTACATCCAGTGCTGACCGATGGCAGACCCGGTGTACGGAGCGAGGTACTTGAAGCCGGCGGGGTCCGAGGCGGGAGCGGCGACGATCGTCGTGTACTCCATGGCTCCGGCCTCTTCGAGGGCACCCTTGACCGAGGCGATCGTGGAGCCCTTCTGGCCGATGGCGACGTAGATGCAGCGGACCTGCTTGTTCTCGTCGCCGGACTCCCAGTTGGCCTTCTGGTTGATGATCGTGTCGATCGCGATGGCCGTCTTGCCGGTCTGGCGGTCGCCGATGATGAGCTGGCGCTGCCCTCGACCGACGGGGATCATGGCGTCGATCGCCTTGATGCCGGTCTGCATGGGCTCGTGGACCGACTTGCGCTGCATGACACCGGGGGCCTGGAGTTCGAGGGCCCGACGACCCTCGGTGGCGATGTCGCCGAGACCGTCGATGGGTGCGCCCAGCGGGTCGACGACGCGACCCAGGTAGCCGTCGCCGACGGGGACGGAGAGGACCTCACCCGTGCGGGTGACCTCCATGCCCTCTTCGATGCCGGAGAACTCGCCGAGGACGATGGCGCCGATCTCGTCTTCGTCGAGGTTCTGAGCGAGACCCTGCGTGCCGTCCGCGAAGCGGATGAGCTCGTTGGCCATGACGCCGGGGAGCCCCTGGACGTGGGCGATGCCATCGGCTGCGTCCGTGACGTGGCCGACCTCGGTGGTGGAGGCCTTCGAAGGGTCGTACGACGAGACGAAATCCTTCAGCGCGTCGCGAATCTCATCCGGGCTGATCTTGATGTCTGCCATTGTGATTCCTATTCGTAGCGAGGCTTCGGGAGGCCTCGAGTCTGTGTGTGAGAGCGTGACTAGCCGGCGAGCTGCAGGCGGAGCAGGCTGAGCTTCGTCGCAACGGTGCCGTCGATGACCTCGTCGCCCACCTGGACGCGGAGGCCGCCGACGACGGCGGGATCGATGACCTGGTTGATGCGCAGGCTACGCCCGAACTGCCTGGCCAAACCGTGCTGCAACCGAGTGACGTGGGCGTCGTCGAGGTGGACGGCGCTCGTGACGGTGGCGACGAGCTGATCGGACTGGTCGGCGACGATGTCGGCTGCGTGACGGAGGAGCTCACCGATCCGACGGCCACGGGGCTGCTGCACCAGGTGCATCACGATGGCGACCGTCTGACGACTGGCCTTCCCTCCGAGCAGGCGCTCGACGAGGTCCGCCTTGGCGGCGGGATCGCCCAGCTTGGAGCCGAGGGCCAATTCGAGCTGCGAATCCGTGCGGACGGCGGCATCGAAGGCGAAGAGCTCGTTCTCGATGCTGCTGTCGGCCGGCGTGGTCGTCGCGATCGCTCGGAAGGCGACCTCTTCGATGCCGGCGAGCAGATCGTCGGACGACGACCAGCGGCTGCCGACGACCGATACGAGCACCGCTCGCGTCGACTCGGAGAACGACCCGAAGAGCCGGTCGAGCAGCTGCTTCTTCGTCGCCACGTCGACAGCGGGGTCGGCGAGGTACGACTGCAGCTGAACGGAGCCGCCGATGACCCGACCGGCGTCGAGCAATTGCTCGCCGGTCGTCAGGTCGACCGACCCGCCGAGGTCGGACAAGACCGACCGCGCCGAACCGAGTGCTTCTCGGGACATGGAACCCATCGTCAGTTGCCCGCCTTAGCGTTCTCGTCCGCCTCGAGGTCGGCCAGGAAGCGGTCGACCACGGCCGACGCCTTCGCGTCGTCGCTCAGCGACTCACCGATGACGCCGGAGGCGAGGTCGATGGCCAGCGATCCGACTTCGGACCGGAGCGAGGCCACGGCGGCCTGGCGCTCGGCCTCGATCTGCGCGTGGGCGGAGGCGGTGATGCGGTCGGCCTCGGCCTGCGCCTGCTGCTTGAGCTCGGCGATGATCTCGTTGCCCTCGGCGCGCGCAGCCTCACGGATGCGAGCGGCCTCGGCACGAGCGTCGGCCAGCTGCTTCTTGTATTCGTCGAGGGCCTTGGCAGCCTCGGCCTGTGCGGCCTCGGCGTGCTTGATGCCGCCTTCGATGCGCTCGGCACGCTCGTCGAGGATCCTGCGGAACTTGGGGATCGCGAAGAGCCCGAAGAACGCGGCGATGACCACGAAGACGACCAAGGACCAGAGGATGTCGTAACCAGCGGGGAAGAAGATGGCGGCGCCTTCGGGCGCACCACCCTCGGCCGCGAGGATCGTCTCGATCATCGGTGTGTCGTCCTAACTGATCAGGAGAAGATGAAGCCGGCGGCGAGGCCGATGAAGCCCAGCAGCTCGGTGAACGCGATGCCGAGGAACATCGTGACCTGCAGGCGGCCGGCCAGCTCGGGCTGGCGGGCCATGGCCTCGACGGTCTTGCCCGCGACGATGCCGATACCGATGCCGGGGCCGATCGCAGCGAGGCCGTAGCCGACGGTCGCGATGTTGCCGTTGATCTCAGCGAGGATCGTGGTGGTGTCCACTTGTGTTTCCTTCCGGTTGGGCGATGCACGTCGGATGACGTGCGTCGTCTGTATTTAGTGTTCTTTCGCCGCGGCCTGTTGGATGTAGACCGAGGCGAGGAGCGTGAAGACGTAGGCCTGCAGCACGGCGACGGCCATCTCGACGATGGTCATCACGAAGCCACCGATGAGGGTGAGAGCACCGAAGGCCATGAAGCCCCCGCTCATGCTGAAGAAGAAGAAGTGCGTCGCCGCGAAGCAGAGCACCAGCAAGAGGTGGCCGACCATCATGTTCAACAGGAGTCGGAGGGCCAGGGAGATCGGCCGCACGATGAAGATGTTGATGAACTCGATGGGCGTCAGCAGGATGTACATGACCCACGGCACACCGGGCGGGAAGAGGGCGTTGCGCAGGAACGTCGCGCCACCGGCCTCGCGGAAGCCCGCGTAGATGAACATGATGTAGGCCACGACCGCCAGCAGCAGGGGCATGGCGATGACCGACGTGCCTGCGATGTTGAGGCCGGGGATGATTCCCGTGATGTTCATGGCGAAGATGCCGAAGAACATGGCGGCCAGCAACGGCAGGTATTTGCGTCCGAGCTTCTCGCCGAGGATCTCTTCGACGATCTGGATGCGGACGAAGTCGAGGCCCAGCTCGGCGATGCTCTGCCCGCGGGACGGGATGAGCCGCCCCTTGCGCAGGGCCAGCCAGAACAGCAGCAACATGACGGCGATCGCGAAGAGGCGGACCAGCATGATGCGGTTCAGCTCGAAGGGGGTGCCCTCGAAGAAGATGGCGGGAGGGAAGAACTCGTCAAGAGTCGGGGCATGGAATCCCCCGTCCCCGTGGCCGGCTTCGGCAGCGGAGAGCAGGTTCACAGCGTTCGCTATCAGCGCTATCTCCTGTGTCGGGGCGAGCACCCTGAAGTGTCGCGACGATTGGTGGGGTTTGTCATCCGTGCACGCTGGAGACGCGGCCGGGGAACGTCGTCAACCCTATCAAGGTAATGGTTGCTTCCACGAATCGGTCGAGGTATTTTCACCGTGTGCACGCATGGTCGTCAGTCCTGCGGAGCAGGGGGAAGCGTGGCATCGCTCACGTACGACAGGCGCCCCCGGACGACCACGAGGGCGTCGACTGCCAGCGTGCCGATGATCGAGACCACGAGGGCCAGGAACAACACGACGTCGTCCACGAACGGTTGGTCGCGCAGCAGGACGAGCAAGACGATGAAGATGACCAGCTTGAGGAGCCAGGCACCCATCACGATGCCGAAGAACGCACCGAGGGTGAAGCGGATCGCCACGAGCATGCTCGCGGCCGTGATCGCCGCGAAGAGGATCGCGAGCCCCACCCCCACGAGGGCGCTCCACAGGCCGTCGGTGCCGGCGAAGAGGTAGCCGAGCCCTCCTCCGACCACGGCGATGACGAGGGCGAGTGCGCCCGTGTACTTGAGGATCTGGGTGAAGATCGAGCTGGCGTTCATGGGTGGTCCTTCGGGTTCGTCAGTTCGGGCACCTCGGCCTTGGCCGCGGTGTCGGTGTCGTGCGGGTCGAGGACGTCCGCGGCGGCGTCGAGTGGGTCGAACCGGTCGGACTCCGTCGTCGACAGGTCACCCGTGCGGGTCGTCTGGACGGCGATCTCGACCTTCTTGCGACGGCTGAGGGGAGACAACGTGGCGGCGGTGCAGGCGACCAGGCCGACGCCGAGGAAGACGGCGACCAGGTAGGTCGGCTTCACGAAGAGGAACATCAGGCCCCCGACGGCCGCCACGATCGTCCAGGCGTAGAAGATCAGGACGGCCTGGAAGTGCGAGTGTCCCATGTCGAGCAGGCGGTGGTGCAGGTGCTTGCGGTCGGCGGTGAAGGGGGACTTCCCGGCACTGAGTCGGCGGAGGACGGCCAGGCCGAAGTCGAGCAACGGCACGACGAGGATCGCGAAGGGCAGGACGATCGGGATGAACGCCGGCAGGAGTGCCGTCCGGGAGATCCCGGCCGGGTCGATCTGCCCGGTGACCGAGATCGCACTCGTCGCCATGACGAGTCCGGTGAGGAGCGCACCCGCGTCGCCCATGAAGAGCTTCGCCGGGTGCCAGTTCAGCGGGAGGAAGCCGAGGCAGGCCCCGATCAACACGGCGGAGAGGAGGGCGGCGAGGTTGAAGTATTCGGTCTGGCCGATGGTGATCGAGATCACGAAGCTGTAGACGAAGAAGACGCCGTTCGCGATGATCGCGACCCCGGCCACGAGACCGTCGAGTCCGTCGATGAAGTTCACGGCGTTCATGACGAGGACGATCGTGAGGACCGTGAGGACGAGCGACATGTAGGGCGAGCCGATGGCCAGGCTGCCCCCGATGGGCAACGAGACGAGTTGGACGCCCTGCCACGCGAGGACTCCCGCGGCGACGATCTGGCCCGCCAGCTTGGTCATCCAGTCGAGGTCGTACAGGTCGTCGACGACTCCGATGACGACGATGATCGTGGCGGCGCCGATGATGGCAAGAGGAGGCCCCGCGTCGGCGAAGACGAGACGGAAGTAGTCGACACCCGAGATCAAGGGGAAGACGAACCACGCCGCGAGCAGCGCGACCACGATGCCGGCCCACATCGCGATTCCCCCGAGACGCGGCGTGGGCGTCTGGTGGACGTCCCGCTCGCGGATCTGGGGATAGAGGCGGTACTTGAGGCCCACCCGCCAGACGACGACGGACAACACGAAGCTGACCCCCGCCGAGATCGCCAGCGCGAGGAGGTAGTACCTCACGCGAGGGCGTCGACCCCGACGACGCGGATGATCTCGGCGTCGGACAGGACGCCGTGGCGCACGATGCGCAACACCCCGTCGGCACCGCCCGTCGCGTCGACGATCGTCGACCCCGTGTTGGCGCCGGCCCGGTGTTCGTACGTGGCACCCGCGGGGCCGTCGTCGAGGTACACCGACACGGAGTCGCCGAGCATGCGGCGGGCGTCGCCTGCCGTCTCGGCCGCGGGCTGGCCCGTGAGGTTGGCGCTCGACACCGCGAGCGGGCCGGTCTCTTCGAGCAGCTCGAGGGCGATGCGGTGGCTCGGCACGCGCAGGGCGACGGTGCCGCGCGTCTCGCCGAGATCCCAGCTGAGCGACGCCTGGGCACGGAAGATGACCGTGAGCGGGCCGGGCCAGAACTCGTCAAGCAACGGACGGACGACCTCGGGCACCCGGTCGGTGAGAGCGGCGAGGGTCTCTTGACCCTTGATCAGCACCGGAGGCGGGGACTGGCGACCACGACCCTTGGCGTCGAGCAGGCGCTGGACGGCGGTCGGGTCGAACGCGTCGGCCGCGACGCCGTACACCGTGTCGGTCGGCAGGACGACGAGCTCGCCTCGACCGACGGCACCGCGCGCCATGCGCATGCCGGCGAGGAGTTCGGAGTCGACGGAGCAGTCGTGAAAAGTGGCCATGACCTGACGATGATAGTGCGACGGACCGGGAGAACCCGGTCAGCGCACCGCCGTCGTGGCCCGGTCGCGGCCGGTGAGGTCGGGATGCGTGGCCGGGGAGCGCCAACCGTCGGCCGTCAGGAGGTCGCGGATGGCGCCTCCTTGGAGCTCGCCGTGCTCGATGACGAGCGCTCCGCCCGGGCGCAGCAGCCGCCGGGCCGTGAGGGACAGTGCGCGGACCAGGTCGAGGCCGTCCTCACCGCCGTAGAGGGCGAGCGCAGGATCGTGGAGTCTCACCTCGGGGTCGCGCGGGACCATGCCGACGGGCACGTACGGCGGGTTCGACACCACGACCGAGACCGTGCCGTCGAGTTCGGGCAGGGCGTCGGCGAGGTCGCCCTCGACGAGGCGCACGTTGTCGACCCCCACCGCGTCGATGTTGCGACGGGTCCAGACGGCCGCCTCGGGAGACAGCTCGACGGCGACGACCGTGGCCGTCGGCACCTCGGAGGCCATCGCCAGGGCCAGGGCGCCGCTCCCGGTCCCGAGGTCGACGGCGACGGGTGACGCGTCCGCCCTGGAGCGCAGGGCGTCGATCGCCAACTGGGCGACGCCTTCGGTCTCGGGTCGCGGGACGAAGACACCCGGCCCCACGCGCAACTCGAGGTGGCGGAACGACGCCCGCCCCGTGATGTGCTGCAGGGGCTCGCGGGAGGCGCGGCGCGTGATCGCGGCGACCAGCGCCTCCTGCTCGTCCGGTGTCAACGACGCGGCCGTGACGGCCCTCGCCCGCACGGCTCCCCTGGTCAGGCCCGTGACGTGGCCGAGCAGGAGTTCGGCGTCGACGTCGGGCGACGGTACCCCGGCGTCGACGAGGACGGTCGACGCGACCCGGAGGGCCACGTCGACCGTCGTCACGCCGTCGAAGGCCGTGGCGATCGCATCGGTCACGACGCGGTGTCACCGATCTCGGCGAGACGTGCCTCTTCGTCGGCCTGGATGCACGACTCGACGACCGCGTCGAGCGCACCGTCCATGACGGCGTCGAGGTTGTACGCCTTGTAGCCGGTGCGGTGGTCGGCGATGCGGTTCTCGGGGAAGTTGTAGGTGCGGATGCGTTCCGACCGGTCCATGCCCCGGATCTGGCTCTTGCGGGCGTCCGACGCGATGGCCGCCTGCTCTTCTTGCTGACGGGCCAGGATGCGGGCCCGCAGGACGCGCATGCCCGCCTCGCGGTTCTGCAGCTGGCTCTTCTCGTTCTGCATCGCGACCACGATGCCCGTGGGCAGGTGGGTGATGCGGACGGCGGAGTCGGTCGTGTTGACCGACTGGCCGCCGGGGCCGCTCGACCGGTAGACGTCGATCTTGAGGTCGTTCTGGTTGATGTCGACCTCTTCGGGCTCGTCGACCTCGGGGAACACGAGCACGCCCGTGGTCGAGGTGTGGATGCGGCCCTGCGACTCGGTCGCCGGCACCCGCTGCACGCGGTGGACGCCACCCTCGTACTTGAGGTGCGCCCAGACGCCCTGCGAGGGGTCGGACGCGTTCGACTTGAGCGCGACCTGCACGTTCTTGTAGCCACCGAGGTCGGAGTCGTCGCTCGCGATCATCTCGGACTTCCAGCCCTTCGACTCGGCGTAGTGCAGGTACATGCGCAGCAGGTCGGCCGCGAACAGGGCGCTCTCGGCCCCGCCCTCGCCGCCCTTGATCTCCATGATGACGTCGCGCCCGTCGTCCGGGTCGCGCGGGATCAGGAGGCGCCGCAAGCGCTCCTGGGACTCGTCGAGCGCCTGCTCGAGGACGGGCACCTCGTCGGCGAACGCCTCGTCCTCCTTCGCGAGTTCGCGCGCGGCCTCGAGGTCTTCAGCCGCCTGCTGCCACGTCGAGTGAGCAGCCACGATGCGGCTGAGCTCGGCGTAGCGGCGGTTGATCTTCTTGGCGCGTGCGGCGTCGGCGTGGACCGCCGGATCGCTGAGCTGCGTCTGCAGGTCGTCGTGCTCGGCCAGCAGCACGGCCACCGACTCGAACACGCTCAGTGCTCCTTGTGGCCGGAGTCGTGTCCGTTCGACGCGGGGACCGACTTCTGGACCTGGACGAGGAACTCGACGTTCGACTGCGTCTCGCGCAGGTTGCGCAGGACGATCTCGAGGGCCTGCTGCTGGTCGAGCCCGGCCAGGGCGCGGCGCAGACGCCAGGTGATCTTGACCTCGTCGGGGCTGAGCAGCATCTCTTCACGTCGCGTGCCCGAGGCGTTGACGTCGACCGCGGGGAAGATGCGCTTGTCGGCCAGGTGGCGCGACAGGCGGAGCTCCATGTTGCCGGTGCCCTTGAACTCCTCGAAGATGACCTCGTCCATCTTCGAACCGGTCTCGACGAGTGCGGTCGCGAGGATGGTGAGCGAGCCACCGTTCTCGATGTTGCGCGCGGCACCGAAGAAGCGCTTGGGCGGGTACAGGGCCGACGAGTCGACGCCACCCGAGAGGATGCGGCCCGACGCGGGTGCGGCCAGGTTGTACGCACGGCCGAGACGCGTGATCGAGTCGAGCAGCACGACGACGTCGTGGCCCAGCTCGACGAGGCGCTTGGCGCGCTCGATGGCCAGCTCGGCGACGGTGGTGTGGTCCTCCGCCGGACGGTCGAACGTCGAGGCGATGACCTCGCCCTTGACCGTCCGCTGCATGTCGGTGACCTCTTCGGGGCGCTCGTCGACGAGCACGACCATGAGGTGGACCTCGGGGTTGTTGATCGCGATGGCGTTGGCGATCGACTGCAGCACGAGCGTCTTGCCCGCCTTCGGCGGCGAGACGATCAGACCACGCTGCCCCTTGCCGATCGGCGACACGAGGTCGATGATGCGGGTCGAGAGCTTCTGGGGCTCGGTCTCGAGACGGAGGCGCTCCTGCGGGTAGAGCGGGGTCAGCTTGCTGAACTCGACGCGCTTGGCGGCCTCGTCGACGGGCTGACCGTTGATCGAGTCGATCCTGACGATCGCGTTGTACTTCTGGCGCCCCTGGCCCTGGTCGCCCTCGCGGGGCTGACGGATGGCGCCGACGACCGCGTCGCCCTTGCGCAGGTGGTACTTCTTGACCTGACCGAGCGAGACGTAGACGTCGCTGGCACCGGGCAGGTAGCCCGTGGTGCGCACGAAGGCGTAGTTCTCGAGCACGTCGAGGATGCCCGCGACGGGGATGAGGACGTCGTCCTCGCCGATCTCGGGCTCGACGTCGTCGTTCTGCGCCCCACGACCGCGCTTGCGGTCCCTCTGACGGCCACGGCCCTGTCGGCCGCCCTCGTCGTTCTGACCGCCGGACTGGGGCCCGTTGCCGGACTGCTCGCCGCG
>NZ_JACYNS010000013.1:0-48603 GCF_014839405.1 Frigoribacterium sp. CFBP 13605
GCCCGCCCGGCCCGTGCCGCCTGGGTCACGCGACCGGCAGGCCACGGCCCGGCCCGAGCGGCCGGCCTGGCCCGCGACCTGCCCGTGCGATGTCGGCAACTCCGGAGTTCGGCTGCGCCGCGCCTCCAAAGGGCCGATTCGGCGGCCGTTCTCCTGAGTTGTCTACGTCGACGTCGGAAGCTCCGAGATCCGCTGCGGCGGAACGACGGACGGGCGTGCCCGATGCCGCCCGCCGCAGCGGCACCGCATCGACGGGCACGCCCGTCAGGACGCAGGAGGCGCGGTGAGCGCCCCTGCACCCGTCAGTGGGTCGACGGCTCCGTCTCGATCTCGGACCGGTCGCCCGACCAGAGGGTGTGGAACGTGCCCTCCTCGTCGACGCGCTGATAGGTGTGTGCCCCGAAGAAGTCCCGCTGCCCCTGGATGAGTGAGGCGGGCAGGCGTTCGGACGCGAGCGAGTCGTAGTACGACAGGGCCGAGGCGAACCCGGGCACGGGGATGCCCGAGAGGGCCGCCTTGGCCACGATGCGGCGCCAGGCCTCTTCGCCGTCTCGGACGGCCGCGGCGAAGTAGTCGTCCTCGAGCAGGGTCGCGATCGACGCGTCCTTCTCGTAGGCGTCGACGATGCGGTTGAGGAACTGTGCCCGGATGATGCAGCCGCCGCGCCAGATCTTGGCGATGGCGCCCTTGTCGATGTCCCAGTCGTACTCGTCGGCACCGGCGATGATGGCGTCGAAGCCCTGGGCGTAGGCGACGATCTTCGAGGCGTAGAGCGCCTTCTGCACGTCGTCCTCGAAGCCGTCGCCGGCCTCCTGGATCTCGGGCCGTCCCTGCAGGGTCTTCTGCACGGCCGAGCGCTGGGCGGGCTTCGACGACACGGCGCGGGCGAAGACGGCCTCGGCGATCCCACCGACCGGCACGCCCAACCCGACGCTGTTCTGCACGGTCCAGACGCCCGTGCCCTTGGAGCCGGCCTGGTCGACGATCGAGTCGACGAGCGGGCCGCCCGTCTTGGCATCCGTCTGGCGGAGCACCTCGGCCGTGATCTCGATCAGGTACGACTCGAGCTCGCCCTTGTTCCACTCCTCGAAGACCGAGGCGATGGCGGCGGGCTCGTGGCCGCCCACCCGGCGCAGCAGGTCGTACGACTCGGCGATGAGCTGCATGTCGGCGTATTCGATGCCGTTGTGGATCATCTTGACGAAGTGGCCCGCGCCGTCGGCCCCGACGTGCGTGACGCAGGGCTCGCCCTCGGCCACCGCGGCGATCGACGCCAGGATCGGGCCGAGTGTCTCGTAGGCCTCCTTCGAGCCGCCGGGCATGATGGACGGCCCCTTCAGGGCGCCTTCCTCGCCGCCCGAGATGCCGGCGCCCACGAAGTTCAGTCCGCGCTCCTTGAGGGCGGCCTCTCGTCGGCGGGTGTCCTGGAAGTTCGCGTTGCCGCCGTCGACGATGATGTCGCCCTCGTCGAACACGTCGGCGAGCTGGCTGATGACGGCGTCGGTGCCCCGACCGGCCTGCACCATGACGATCGCGGTGCGCGGCTTCTGCAGGGATGCGGCGAAGTCCTCGATCGACTTCGAGGCGATGAACCCGGCGTCACCGTGCTCGTCCATGAGGGTGTCGGTGCGCTCGGGGGAGCGGTTGTAGACGGCGACCGTGTTGCCCTCGCGACTGGCCAGGTTGCGCGCCAGGTTCGAGCCCATGACGGCCAGGCCGACGACTCCGATGTTCGCGTGGGCGGTGGACTGCGATGCTGCTCCGTGTTCGGTCACGGTGCCTCCTTCTCGGTCGGTGGTGTTCGCAGACTATGCCTCGGTGCCGAGCGTCCGACAGGCTCCGTCCGTACCCCTCCACGGCGGCTCGCCTAGGGTTGACGCAACCGTTTCCCCGATCGAAGGCCGTCCGTGACCGACCAGCCCCACCCCGCTCCCTTCCCGCCCGTCGTCGTGATGGGGGTCTCCGGATCGGGCAAGTCGACCGTGGGCGAGCTGTTGGCCGAGACCCTCGGCGTCCCGTTCGTCGACGCCGACGACCTGCACCCCGAGGCCAACCGGCTCAAGATGGCCGCCGGGCAGCCGCTCGACGACGACGACCGGTGGCCGTGGCTCCGCATCGTCGCCGACCGCATCGCCGCGGCGGGCGACGACTCGGTGGTCGTCGCCTGCTCGTCGCTGAAGAAGGCGTACCGCGACGTCCTGCGGGAGGGCGACCCGCGCCTCCGGTTCGTGCACCTGACCGGCGTGCGCGACCTCGTCGCCCGACGTCAGCGCGAGCGCAAGGGGCACTTCATGCCGGCCGGCCTGATGGAGTCGCAGTTCGCCACCCTTGAGCCGCTGACCGACGACGAGGCCGGTTTCGAGGTCGACGTGGAGCCCGGTCCCGACGACGTCGTGGCGGCCGTGACGGCCCACCTCGGGGCCGTGCGACGAGGCGAACTCGGGCACTGACGAGCCCGACTCGGGCGCTGAGGGGGCGCCCTCGCGGACGGACGAGCCGAGGAGGCGCGGGTTGGCGACACGCCCGGCCGACGTGTAGCCTTGGTAGCTGAACCTCGGCGAGGGGTGCTCCGGCACCCGTGATCGACGCGGTAGGCAGGCGCTCGGTGCTCACGCACCACTCGTGCAGCGGTGATCGTCCCTCGGGCGGCACCCCTCGGGTTGCGGGTCCTTCCTCACGCGATTCGCGTTCGAGTTGACACCGACCACACACCCCCGGGCCGTCACGGCCCCTGCAAGGAGACGACATGTCCGACCAGAACAACCTCAGCGCCCTCGTGCGCACCAGCTTCGGCAAGGGCGCGGCCCGCAAGATCCGTGCCAAGGACCAGATCCCCGCGGTCATCTACGGCCACGGCACCGACCCCCAGCACGTCACGCTGCCCGGTCACGAGACCATGCTGATCACGCGTCGTGCCAACGCCGTCATCACGCTCGACATCGAGGGCACGAACCAGCTCGCCCTCGTCAAGGACATCCAGCGCGACCCGGTCAAGCAGACCATCGAGCACATCGACCTCATCGTCGTCCGCCAGGGCGAGAAGGTCACCGTCGAGGTGCCCGTGCACGTCGAGGGCGAGTCGGCTCCCGGCACGATCCACGTCGTCGAGCTCAACGCCGTCGAGCTCGAGGTCGAGGCCACGCACATCCCGCAGAACGTCGTCGTCTCGATCGAGGGCCTCGAAGAGGGCGCCCAGATCTCGGCCGCCGACCTCGTGCTGCCCAAGGGCGCGACCCTGGTCAGCGAGCCCGAGACCCTCGTGCTCGCCGTCTCGGTGCCCCAGCTCGACCTGACGACCGACGCGGTCTCCGACGAGGACGGCGAGGCCGCCGAGGCCGAGGGCGACGTCGAGTCCATCGAGGACGAAGAGCGCTCCGAGTAACACGACGCAGCTCGAACACCCTGTCGGCGCAGACCCACTGAGAGAACGACGACCACGACGATGGCACTCGACGACCAGTGGCTCGTGGTCGGGCTCGGCAACCCCGGGCCCGGCTACGCCGGCAACAGGCACAACGTGGGGCAGATGGTCCTGGCCGAACTGGCCGACCGACTCTCCACCGGGTTCAAGAACCACCGCACGAACGCGACGGTCGCCGAGGGGCGCACCGCTCCCGGCGGCCCTCGCTTCGTGCTGGCCAGGCCCGCGACCTTCATGAACGTCTCGGGCGGGCCGACGCAGGCACTGTTGAAGTACTACGACCTCGACGTGTCGCGGCTCATCGTCGTCCACGACGAGCTCGACATCGACTTCGACGTCGTCCGGCTGAAGCACGGTGGCGGCCACGGCGGCCACAACGGCATCCGCGACATCATCGCCGCCACGGGGTCGAACGAGTTCACCCGGGTTCGTGTCGGCATCGGCCGTCCGCCCGGCAGGCAGCCAGCCGCCGACTTCGTCCTCAAGGACTTCTCCTCCACCGAACGCAAAGAACTTCCGTTCCTGGTCGCCGACGCGGCCGACGCGGTCGAGATGATCGCGACCGACGGGCTCACCGCGGCGCAGCTGAAGTTCCACACCGCAAAGAGCTGACGCGTCCCGAGCCCGACCGACCACGGACGTGGTCGAGTCGCGGACCGCGACGAGCGGGTCCGTCCCGCCGGTGACCGACCTCCGGGCGCCTCCCGGTGTCGCCGACAGCGAACCCCGACCGCGGTGTCGGTGGTGCCGCGTAACATCGTGCGGGTGATACTCGCGGGCTTGATCCAGGCGCTCTCGCGCGCCTCCACGTTCTCTGCCGCCCTCGACCGGGCCGCACGCAGCACTGATTTCTCCGTCGTCGACGGCCTCCGCGTTCCCCTGCTGGCCGGTCTGCTCGACCGTCGCGAGGGTCCGCAGGCGATGCTGGTCGTCACGGCCACGGGTCGGGAGTCCGAGGCGGTGCGGGGGTCGCTCACCAGCTACCTGCCCGAGGCCGAGGTCATCGAGTTCCCCGCGTGGGAGACCCTGCCCCACGAACGTCTCAGCCCCAGCGCCGAGACGGTCGGCAAGCGGATCCACGCCCTGCGGCGTCTCGCCACCTGGCGGCAGGAAGCTGCCGAGGCGCCGGGTTCCGTCCGCCCCATCGTCGTCGTCGCCGGTGTGCGCGCCGCCCTCCAGCCGCTCAGCGACAACCTCGTCGAGCTCGACCCCGTGCGGCTCACCGTGGGCGAGCGCGGCCACGACCTCTCGGGCATCGCCGTCCATCTCGTCGACCTGGCGTACGCCCGGGTCGACATGGTCACCCGCCGTGGCGAGTTCGCCGTCCGCGGCGGCATCCTCGACGTGTTCCCGCCCACGGCCGAACACCCGGTGCGCGTCGACTTCTTCGGCGACGAGGTCGACCAGATCCGTCGGTTCTCCGTGGCCGACCAGCGAAGCCTGGACGGCGAGGTCACGTCGGTCGAGCTGCCGCCGAGTCGCGAGATGCTGCTCACCGAGGCGGTCCGTCAACGGGCTCGCGAGATGCAGCACGAGTTCCCCAGCCTCTCGCAGATGCTCGCGAAGATCGCCGAGGGCATCCCGGTCGAGGGCATGGAGAGCCTGGCACCCGCGCTCGTGCACCGGCTGGTGCCGGTGACGCACTACCTGCCGGCCGGCGCCTCCATCGTCGTCCTCTCACCCGAGCGGGTCGTGTCGCGCGCCCAGAGCCTGGCCGAGACGAACCGCGAGTTCCTGTCGGCCGCCTGGAACGCCGCGACGGCCGGTGCCGAGGCACCCATCGACCTCGACTCGGGCGACTTCCTCAGCCTCCGCGACCTGCGTGACGCAGCGGGCGACCGGTCCTGGTTCACGATGAGCGGCTTCGACTCGGGCGAGGTCCTGTCCGACGACGAGGCGGTCGCCGCGGCCGGCGACTACGTCCGCGTGGACGCGGCCGTCGTCCCGAGTTTCAGCGGACACGCCGAGGGGGCGCTCGAGCACGTCGTCGAGCGCGTGCGCGACGGCTGGTCCGTCGTCGTCACGGCCCGCGGCACGGGGCTCGTCGAGCGGGCCCGAGACGTCCTCGCCGAGCGCGAGGTCGCCGCCCGCCTCGAGGAGAGCCTGCCCGAGACCCTCGAACCCGGCGTCGTCCACCTCGTGGCCGGTGGTGTCGAGGCCGGTTTCGAACTGATGGAGTCCAAGATCGCCGTCCTCGGCGAGTCCGACTTCTACGGCCGTTCGGCCAACTACGACTCGCGGCAGGTCAAGAAGCTCGCGACCCGACGCAAGAACGTCGTCGATCCCCTCCAGCTCAAGCCGGGCGACGTCGTCGTGCACTCGACCCACGGCATCGGCAAGTTCCTCGAGCTCACCAGCCGCGAGGTGTCGAGCGGTGGCAAGAACGCCGTCAAGCACTCTCGCGAGTACCTCGTGCTCGAGTACGCGCCCTCGAAGCGCGGTTACCCCGGCGACAAGCTCTACGTCCCGACCGATCAGCTCGACCTGCTCAGCCGCTACGTGGGTGGCGAGGCCCCGACGCTCAGCAAGATGGGCGGCGGGGACTGGGCGGCCGCCAAGGGCAAGGCGCGCAAGGCCGTCCGCGACATCGCGGTCGAGTTGGTCAAGCTCTACTCGGCCCGCATGGCGAGCAAGGGCCACGCGTTCCCGCCCGACACCCCGTGGCAGCGCGAGCTCGAAGAGGCGTTCCCGTTCGCCGAGACCCCCGACCAGCTCACGACCATCGACGAGATCAAGGCCGACATGGAGCGCCCGATCCCGATGGACCGCCTGCTCTCGGGCGACGTCGGCTACGGCAAGACCGAGGTCGCCGTCCGAGCGGCGTTCAAGGCCATCCAGGACGGCAAGCAGGTCGTCATGCTCGTCCCGACGACCCTGCTCGTGAAACAGCACTTCGACACCTTCAGCGATCGCTTCGCCGGGTTCCCCGTGCACCTCCGGAGCCTCAGCCGGTTCCAGTCGGCGAAAGAGTCCAAGGAGACGATCGCCGGGCTCGGCGACGGCACCGTCGACATGGTCATCGGTACTCATCGACTGTTGAGCGAGGGCATCTCGTACAAGGACGTCGGCCTCGTCATCATCGACGAAGAGCAGCGTTTCGGCGTCGAACACAAGGACGCCCTGAAGAAGCTCAAGACCAACGTCGACATCCTGGCCATGTCGGCGACCCCGATCCCGCGGTCGCTCGAGATGGCCGTCACGGGCATCCGCGAGATGTCGACCCTGGCCACCCCGCCCGAGGACCGCCACCCGATCCTCACCTTCGTGGGCCCCGAGAGCGACCGGCAGAAAGCCGCCGCGATCCGGCGCGAGCTGCTGCGCGAGGGCCAGGTGTTCTACGTGCACAACCGCGTGTCGAGCATCAACCGCATCGCGGCGCAGATCGCCGAGCTCGTGCCCGAGGCCCGCGTCGCCGTCGCCCACGGCCAGATGGCCGAGTCGACGCTCGAGCAGGTGATGGTCGATTTCTGGGAGCGCAAGTTCGACGTCCTCGTGTCGACCACCATCATCGAGACCGGTCTCGACATCGCCAACGCCAACACGTTGATCATCGACCGGGCCGACAAGTACGGTCTGAGCCAGCTGCACCAGCTGCGTGGGCGGGTGGGTCGAGGAAGGGAGCGAGGCTACGCGTACTTCCTCTACGACGCCGACAAGCCGCTCAGCGAGACCGCACAAGACCGGCTCGAGACGATCGCCGCCAACAACGAGCTCGGTGCGGGCATGCAGGTCGCCTTGAAAGACCTCGAGATCCGTGGGGCCGGCAACCTGCTCGGCGGAGAGCAGTCGGGGCACATCGCCGGGGTCGGTTTCGACCTCTACCTCCGCATGATCGGTGAGGCCGTCAGTTCCTTCCGCGGGGACGTCGCCGAGGGGCAGACCGAACTCCGGCTCGAACTCCCGGTCGACGCCCACGTCCCCGAAGAGTACGTCGAGAGCGAGCGGCTGCGCCTCGAGGCCTACCAGAAGCTCTCGACGGCCAGCTCGCCCACCTCCACCGACGACCAGATCGACTCGGTGCTCGACGAACTCACCGACCGTTACGGTGAGCCCCCGGCACCCGTGCTGGCGCTGATCGAGGTCTCCCGCCTGCGTCGGGCGGCCCAGAAGGCCGGCCTCAGCGAGGTCGTGGTCATGGGCAGCAACCTGCGGGTCTCGGGCGTCGACCTGCCCGACAGCATGCAGGTCCGTCTGCAGCGGATGTACCCGGGTGCGCGGTGGTTCGCGCAGACGAACGCCGTCAGCGTGCCCCTGCCGCGAGCCCACGGGCAGGCACCGAGCGACGACGAGTTGATCGTCTGGGTCGAGCAGCTGCTGTCGGCGATCTACGCGGCCCCGGTCGCGCGTCCGGCGACCGACACGGCCGCGGCGAGCTGACCGTGTCGGGTCGCCCGGACGGAGCCCACGACGAGGAGGCGCGGGGCGCCTCCGAACCCGGGGCGGGCGCTCGGCTCGACGAGCTCGTCCGCGTGGTCGACGCCCTCCTCGCCGACGAGGGCGGCTGCGCCTGGAACCGTGCGCAGACCCCACGGTCCCTGGTGACCTACCTCGTCGAAGAGACCTACGAGCTCGTCGAGGCGATCGAGGACGGCACCTCGGACGACGTCCGGGAGGAGCTCGGGGACGTGCTCTACCAGGTGGTCCTGCACGGGGCCCTCGCCGCCCGCGCCTCCTCGGGGTCGTTCGACCTCGCCGACGTCGTGCGTGACGTCGCCGAGAAGACCGTGCGGCGTCACCCCCACGTGTTCGGGGCCGACCGGGCCGACGACGTCGACGAGATCGTCCGACTCTGGTCGGCGGCGAAGGCCGGCGAGAAGTCGCAGCGGACGAGTGCCTACGACGGCGTCCCCGTCGGACAGCCCGCTCTCGCCCGCGCCCAGAAGCTCGATGCACGACGGGCTGCCGCAGGTGGCGTCCGCCCCGAGCCCGTACGCGCACCGACCACGACGTCGGGCACGGAGGTGACGGGGACGGAGGTGACGGGCACGGCGGCGACGGACGCCCGGGCCGAGTCGCGCGAACTCGCGTGGGGTCGATCGCTGCTCGCGCAGGTCGACGAGGCCACCGATCGGGGCATGGACGCCGAGCGCGCGCTTCGGGCCGCCGTGCGCGAGCGCGAGATGCTGCTTCGGCGAGACGAGGCCGAACCGGCCGGAGGCGGGCAGCTCGAGGGCGGCCAGGCGGAAGGCGAGGAGCCCGAGGGCGCCCAGGCCGGAGGCGGCACGATCGAAGGCGGCACGATCGAGGGCCGTCCCGTCGAGCAGGTGCCCCCTCAACCCGAATGAGGGGGCACCTCGGCGTCGCCCGCTCAACCCGAATGAGTGGCGAGGCCGGCGCTCGTCCACCAGAGGGTCGGCCCGAGGGGCAGCGACCCGGTGGGGTCCGAGTGGTGTCCTCAATGTAGAGGATGTGTGTTGACATGTCAAAAGCCGACATGTCGGTCCACTCGGCGTCCCGCCCGGGGTGCTCGGAGGGCCTCGCGGGTGCCGGTCGACCGACCGGTCGGCCACGACAGACGTCTGTTATGGTCCACTACGACGACGGCGACCGCGCAGGGCGAGTACGACTCGTCGGCACGAAGGAGCGGCACCATGCCTCGCAAGCCTGATCCCACCCGCAAGCCCGAGCTCCTCGGCCAGATCCTCGAGCACCTCCGGGGTCGCTCCCTCGCCACCGTGTCGTTCCGCACCCTGGCCGAGGCCCTGGGGGTCAGCACGTACGTCTTCGTCTACCACTTCGGCAACCGGGCGGAGCTCATCGCCGAGATCGTCCGCGCGGTCGTCGCCCGCAACGACGCCTTGCTGTCGGTCGCGGTCTCCGAGCTCGACCGCGAGGCCTTCGGCAAGCACCTGGCCAGGGTCTGGCACGAGGTCACCACCGAGCGGGGCCGGGACCTGCACCGCCTCGAGCTCGAGGCGGCCCTGCTCGAGACCGTGGCGGGCGAGGTCGGCGGCACGGCCCGCGGGGCGGTCGGGCGATGGGTCGACCACGTGGCGGGCTGGGTCTCGGCGAACGGGGTCGCGCCGGCCGAGGCCAAGGTCGCGGCGCGGGTCTTCGTCGATGCGTTGTTCGGCCTGCAGTACGACGCCATCGTCTCGGGGGACGGACGTCGTGCGTCCGCAGCGTACAAACATGCCGTCGAGACCCTCGTCTCGCGCGTTCCTCAGCACTGACCCTGCTCGCCGTCGGCCTCGGGGTGGGTGGAACCTGATGGTGTCGGCGGGCGTCGGGTCGGGCTGAACCGGGCCGAGCGCTCAGCGCCCGGCCCGGCCAGGGCCCTCACCGCAGGGAAGGGAGGGCCGAGTGGTGTGACCGACACGCAACCCGATTCGCGCCGACCACCCGAGAAAACCATAACGTAGAATGTGACATGCCTGCAAGTCGGTACCGACGTCAGGGGTGCGGCGTCTCTGGGATGATGTCCTCATGCCGACCCCCGTCAACCCGCCGCGCGGCATGCGCGACCACCTGCCCGCCGACAAGAGGCGCCGCGAGGGCGTGCTCTCGGTCATCCGAGGCGTCTACCGCTCCTACGGCTTCGACGAGATCGAGACGCCCGTGGTCGAAGAGAGCTCGCGCCTCCATTCCGGGCTCGGGGGCGACAACGAGAAGCAGGTCTTCGCCGTCCTCCGGCGGGGCCTCGACCTCGACGATCTGCGGTCGGCCGAGAGCGTGCTCGGACTCGCCGACCTCGGACTCCGCTTCGACCTGACGGTGCCGCTCGCGCGCTTCTACGCGTCGCACCGAGCCGAGTTGCCGACGGTCTTCCGCTCCGTGCAGATCGCCCCGGTGTGGCGGGCCGAGCGTCCGCAGAAGGGCCGCTACCGCCAGTTCGTCCAGTGCGACATCGACGTCCTGGGAGAGGCCGGGCCGCTGGCCGAGATCGAACTGATCCAGGCCACGACCGCCGTGCTCGACGCCCTCGGCCTCACCGGCACGACGATCCGCGTGAACGACCGCCGCATCCTGCTGGCGATGCTCGCCCACTGGGCGGTACCCGAGGCGCTGACCGACCAGGCGCTGATCGTCGTCGACAAACTCGACAAGATCGGCGTCGACGGCGTCGTCGCCGAACTCGCCGACCTCGGCGTCACCACGCCGGGTCTCGGCGAGGCGCTCACCCAGCTGGCCGGCGCCTCCTGGGCCACCGGTGAGGCCACGGACGTCCCGTGGCTCGACCGTGCGGCGTTCGCCGACCTCGTCGCGCTGCGCGAGGCGCTGCCGGGCTCCACCCTCGAGTTCGATCCGACCCTGGTCCGCGGCATGGGGTACTACACGGGCACGATCTTCGAGATCGCCCACCCGGACGTGCCCTATTCGCTCGGCGGCGGCGGTCGCTACGACGGCATGATCGGACGCTTCCTCGGCAGCGACGTGCCCGCGGCCGGTTTCTCCCTCGGCTTCGAACGCCTCGTCGACCTCGTGACCCTCGAGGCCGACGGCGACGAGGGGCTCGCGGTGGTCTACGACAAGAAGGTCGAACCGGTCGAGCTGCTCGCCCTGCAGCGCGCGTTGCTGGCGGGCGGCGAACGGCGCGTGCGCCTCGAGAAGAAGGCCAAGAACTTCACCAACCAGCTCGACGGGCTGGCCGCGGCGGGGTTCGGCCGCTTCGTCACCGTGCGCGGGGGCGAGTCGGCCGCCGACCTCGAGGTCCGCACGATCGGCTGACCGTCGCCGACGGCTCCTCGCCACGAACCAGGGCAGGAGGCGCGGCTAAGCTGGGCCGCGGACCTCGCGTCCCCAGACGAACGACTACTAAGGAGCTCTCCAGTGGCAGCAATCGACGCCGTAGGCGCCCGCGAAATCCTCGACTCGCGGGGCAACCCCACCGTCGAGGTCGAGGTCTTGCTCGAGGACGGCACGGTGTCGCGTGCGGCCGTCCCCTCGGGTGCATCGACCGGGGCCTTCGAGGCCTACGAGCTGCGTGACGGCGACAAGAGCCGTTACCTCGGCAAGGGCGTGCTCAAGGCCGTCGCCGCCGTGATCGACGAGATCGGCCCCGAGGTCGAGGGGCTCGACGCCACCGACCAGCGCCTGATCGACCAGGCCATGATCGAACTCGACGGCACCGACAACAAGAAGCGTCTCGGCGCGAACGCCATCCTCGGCGTCTCGCTGGCCGTGGCCCGGGCGGCGGCCGACTCGGCCGACCTGCCCCTCTTCCGCTACCTCGGCGGGCCGAACGCGCACACGCTGCCCGTCCCCATGCTCAACGTCATCAACGGCGGTTCGCACGCCGACAGCAACGTCGACATCCAGGAGTTCATGATCCTGCCGGTCGGCGCGTCCTCGTTCGCCGAGGCGCTGCAGTGGGGTGCCGAGACGTACCACGCCCTGAAGAGCGAGCTCAAGGCCAAGGGCCTCTCGACCGGTCTGGGCGACGAGGGTGGCTTCGCGCCGAACCTCGACAGCAACCGCGCCGCGCTCGACCTGCTCGTCGAGGCCATCACCAAGGCCGGCTTCACCCCGGGCAAGGACCTCGCCCTGGGTCTCGACGTGGCCTCGAGCGAGTTCTACGCGGACGGCAGCTACACCTTCGAGGGCGAGAAGCGCGACTCGGCCTTCCTCGCGAACTACTACGCCGACCTCGTCGCGTCGTACCCCCTCGTCACCATCGAGGACCCGCTCGACGAGGACGACTGGGAGGGCTGGGCCCACCTGACGAGCGAGATCGGCTCGAAGACGCAGATCGTCGGCGACGACCTGTTCGTCACGAACCCCGAGCGACTCGCCAAGGGCATCAAGGCCGGCGCTGCCAACTCGATCCTCGTGAAGGTCAACCAGATCGGCACGCTGACCGAATCGCTCGACGCCGTCGCGCTCGCCCAGCGCAGCGGCTACACGACGGTCCTCTCGCACCGTTCGGGTGAGACCGAGGACACCACGATCGCCGACCTCGCCGTCGCGACCGACGCCGGCCAGATCAAGACCGGTGCCCCCGCCCGCAGCGAGCGCGTGGCGAAGTACAACCAGCTCCTCCGCATCGAGGAAGAGCTCGGCGACGCCGCGGTCTACGCCGGGTACAGCGCTTTCCCGCGCTTCTCCGCCTGACGCGACCCGCGCCTCCTCGGGGCCCGTCCTGCTCGTGCGGGGCGGGCCTCCGTCGTTCCCCAGAGACGTCCTTTAGGCTCGTCCCATGCCCCGTGAGACCGCGAACCGCCGTGTGCCGGTGACCCTGCCGACCGGCGAGACGCCGACGGGCCACTGGCTGCGGTCGATCCGGTTCTCGGGGTTCAGCGTGCTCATGCTGGTCATCCTGGTCATGTTCGTCGTCATCCTCGCGCCCTCGCTGCGCACCCTGGTGCAGCAGCAGCAACAGATCGCGGCCCTCCAGGACGACGTCCGGCAGCAAGAGCAGTCCGTCGACGAGTTGAAAGAAGACGTCGCGCGATGGAGCGATCCGGCGTACATCGAGGCCCAGGCACGCGACCGCCTTCTCTACGTCTACCCGGGTGAGTACAGCTACCTCGTGATGGGCGACGACGCGGCCCAGGCGCCCGGCACGGCTCCGGGCACCGGCACGACGATCAGCGACTCGCTCCAGACGCCCCAGGTCGACTGGGTGGCGGCGATGACGGCCTCGGTGCTCGACGCCGGGCTGAGCGACGAGCCCGCGACCGAACTCGTCGCCCCCGACATCAGCGGCAGCCAGGTGCCCGCCCCGACCTCCGAGCAGACAGGTGGCACGCCGTGACCACGCCCCCCTTCGACCCCGTGACCGACCACGACGTCCGTGTCGTGACCGCCCAGCTCGGGCGGCCCGCGCGCGACGTCATCGGCATCGCCGCGCGCTGCGTCTGCGGCGCACCCACCGTCGTGGCGACGAAACCGCGGCTGACCGACGGCACGCCCTTCCCCACGCTCTACTACCTGTGCCACCCCGGTGCCACGGCTGCCGTGTCGACCCTCGAGGCCACCGGGGTGATGGCCGAGTTCACCGAGCTCCTCGAGTCCGACCCCGAGTTGCGAGGCCGTTACCACGCCGCGCACGAGGCGTACCTGGCCGACCGCGAGGGCATCGAGCACGTGGACGAGATCGACCACGTCACGGCGGGTGGCATGCCCGAGCGGGTCAAGTGCCTGCACGCCCTCGTCGGTCACTCGCTGGCGGCCGGGCCGGGGGTCAACCCCTTCGGCGACCTCGCCCTCGAGCGGGCGTCGTGGAGTCCCGACGTGTGCCGGTGCCCCGACTTCCTGGCCGACGACCAGCAGGCCGCCGCCTCGCCCGAGATCGGTGGGGGAGCCTGACGCGCGTGCGCCGTTCCGGGGGGTTCGTGGTGGCGATCGTGCTGGGGGCCCTCGTCGCTGCCGTCGTGCCGGCGTCGGCCGCATCGGCCGACCAGGTCCGCGATGCCGAGTACTGGCTCGCCGACTACGGCATCCAACGGGCGTGGCAAACCACACGGGGGGCGGGGACGACCGTGGCCGTGATCGACACCGGCGTCGATTCGTCGGTGCGTGAACTCCAGGGCGTCGTCGTCGGCGGCACCGACGTGTCGGGGCTCGGCTCGGCCGACGGTCAGACGCCCGTCGGCGACGACCCGAACCACGGCACGCTGGTCGGATCGATGGTCGCCGGCCGTGGCACCGGGTCCGGCGACGGCGTGATCGGCGTCGCGCCCGAGGCCGACCTGCTCTCGGTGTCGGTGGGCTTCGGCTCGTCGGCGGTGGACTCCGACGACCAGATCGCCCGGGCGGTGCGCTGGGCGGTCGAGGCCGGGGCGGACGTCATCAACATGTCCCTGACCCGCAACACGCTCGACTGGCCGACCAGCTGGGACGACGCCTTCCTCTACGCCATGCAGCACGACGTCGTCGTCGTCGCGGCGGCCGGCAACCGCGGCAGCGGCACGACCGAGGTCGGCGCGCCCGCGACCATGCCGGGCGTCCTCACCGTCGCCGGCGTGGATCGCCAGGGCACGGCGAGCTTCGACGCGTCGAGCCAGGGCATCACGATCGGTGTGGCCGCCCCGAGCGAGGACCTCGTGGGTGTCGGTCCCGGTGACGTCCACTACAGCTGGAGCGGCACGAGCGGTGCCACGCCCCTCGTGGCGGGCATCGTCGCCCTCGTGCGCAGTGCCCATCCCGAGCTCGACGCCGACGACGTCATCAACCGCGTCGTCGCGACGGCCACGCCGAAGGGCGCCACGACACCCGACCCGCTGTACGGGCACGGCCTCGTCGACGCGGCCGCGGCCGTCACGGCCTCGGTGCCGACGGTCGCCGAGAACCCCATGGGCGACCTGGCCGAGTGGATTCGGGTGCACCGGCGGGCGGACGTGCCGGCGCCGTCGGCGCAGGCGACGAACCCGACCGTCGAGGCCCCCGTGCCGACACCGGTGACCGATCCGGGTCAGCCGTTGGCGGTCCTGCTGCCCACGGTCGAGACCATGAGGTCGACGGGCATCCCGTTGATCGTCCTCACGGTCTTCGGGGGAGCGGCCGTCCTCGTCGCCGTCGGGGCGGTCCGCCAGTTCAGGCGTGCGCGGCGCTCGGGGTAAGGTCGTCTGCGACACCCCCATCTCAAGGAGACATTCGCCGTGCCCAAAATCCTGATCGTCGGCGGCGGCTACGCCGGCTTCTACACTGCCTGGAAGCTCGAGAAGTGGTTGCGCGCGGGTGAGGCCGAGGTCACGATCGTCGACCCGCTGCCCTACATGACGTACCAGCCGTTCCTGCCCGAGGTCGCCGCCGGGTCGATCGAGCCGCGCCACGCGGTCGTCGCCCTCCGCCGCCACCTCAAGAAGACGAACGTCGTCACGGCCAAGGTCACCGGCGTGGACCACGCCTCGAAGACCGCCACGATCACGCCCGAGGTGGGCGACGCGTGGACGATGCAGTACGACCAGATCGTCATGACGGCCGGCGCCGTGTCCCGCACCTTCCCGATCCCGGGCGTCGCCGACGAGGCCATCGGCCTCAAGACCATCGAAGAGGCCGCCGCGATCCGCGACAAGGTGCTCACGAACTTCCAGAAGGCCGCCAACCTGCCGGCCGGTCCCGAGCGCGACCGCCTGCTCACGGTCGTCGTGGTCGGCGGTGGCTTCGCCGGCATCGAGGTCTTCGCCGAGCTGCGCAGCTTCGCCAGCGACCTGCTCAAGAACTACCCCGACCTCACCATCGACGACACGCACTTCCACCTCGTCGAGGCGATGGGCCGCATCATGCCCGAGGTCTCGCTCGAGACGAGCCACTGGGTGCTCAAGAACCTCGCCGAACGCGCCGCGACGGTCCACCTCGACACGCAGCTGCAGTCTGCGGTCGGCGGGAAGATCGAACTGTCCACGGGCGAGTCGTTCGAGTCCGACCTCATCGTCTGGACGGCCGGCGTCATGGCCAACCCGATGGTCCGCGGCACCGACTTCCCGCTCGAACAGCGCGGACGCATCACCGTCAAGGCCGACCTTCGCATCGTCGACGGTGAGACCGTCGTTCCCGACGCCTGGGCCTGTGGTGACGTCGCCGCCACCCCCGACCTCACCGGGAAGGGCGTGGGCGGCTTCTGCGTGCCGAACGCCCAGCACGCCGTCCGCATGGGCAAGCGTCTCGCGAAGAACATTGTCGCCTCGCTCCGCGGAGAGGGACTCGTCGACTACAAGCACGAGAACCTCGGAGCCGTCGCCGGCCTGGGGCTGAACGTCGGCGTCTTCCAGAGCGGCAAGTTCGCCATGAAGGGCTTCCCGGCCTGGGCCGCCCACCGCGGGTACCACGGCCTGGCGATGCCCTCCTTCGAGCGTAAGTTCCGCGTCGTCGGCGGTTGGTGGAACAACTTCTGGTTGGGACGCGACATCGTCTCGCTCGACAACCGTGAGCGTCCCCGGGCGGCCTTCGAAGAGTTCGCCTCGCGTCCCAAGGCGGCTGTCGAGACGCCCGCCGAGGCTCCCGCGCCCGCATCCGTCGGTGCCGGCCAGCCCGCCGGCGAGGCGGGGCCCGCGTACGCGAACCCGGTCGAGGACGACGGAACGGCCAAGAAGGGCACGGCCGAGGTCGGCGAGGCAGCGACCGGTACTCCTCGCAAGGCGCCTGCGCGCAAGCCCGCCGCCAAGTAGGAGATCACCGGCGAGACCGCGGTGACGGACGGGGTGCCCGCCTCCGAGCGACCCTCGAGCACGTCCAAGACGCCCGCCCGCTGCCTGCAGCGTGGCGGGCGTCCGCGTCTCGTAGGCTGGTCGCTCGGGCCCCCGTAGCCCAATCGGCAGAGGCAGGCGACTTAAAATCGCTTCAGTCAGGGTTCGAGTCCCTGCGGGGGCACGTGCCGCCCCTCCCTGCCAGGTCACGTGCCGCCCGAGGTGGCGAGGTGGCATCTGCCCCGGCGCTCGGTGCTGATCGCGGCCGGGCCCCTGCGGAACGCAAGCGCCTCGCTGTCGACCCCGCCGCGCCTCCTGCTCTCGCGTAGGCCCCTCGCCCGCGCCTCCTGCTCTCGCCCCCGCCTCCTGCTCGCGCCTAGGCCCCCGTCCCCTCGTCCGCTCCCACCCCGTAGCCCCGCCAGCTCTGCCAGCCCGCCCGCCCGGCGCGAGCATCGTCGGCAACTCAGGAAATCGGCGTGCTCCGGGGCACGTCGCGCGCGTTCCGGCGTCGTTCCCCTGAGTTGCCGACTTCACGCGTCCGGCCGGCGGTCGCGTCCGCCGTGTGGCCGCATCGCCTCGGCCCCTGTCGCGCGCCGTCCGCCCGCGTGTTCCGCTCCGCCGCCCCCTGCCGCGCCCCGAGCTACCTCGCCGCACCCTGCCGGCCGCGCTCAGCCCTGCTCTGCCGCGCTCTGCCCCGCTCCGCCCTGTCCCTGCCCTGCTCCGTCTGCCCTGCCCTGCCCTGCTCCGCCCTGCTCCGTCTGCCCTGCCCTGCCCTGCCCTGCTCCGCCCTGCTCCGTCTGCCCTGCCCTGCCCCGCCCGCCCTGCCTAGCCCTGCCTAGCCCTGACCTGCCCTACGTCGACAACTCAGGAGATCGGAGGATCGGCAGGCCGGTTCCGTCCGTTCGTGCGTCGGTTTCCTGAATTGCCGACGACGACGACGGTGACGACGGCGGCAGGCAATGCGGCGAGACCAGACCACCGGCAGCCCGACGGCCTGGCAGCCGTCCGCGCGACATCCGCCGCCCCGCCCGCCGCCGCCCCGACCGCCGTCGCGTGGACCGCAGTCGGGACGGCCGGCGACGGAGGCGCGTCAGGTCAGGCGTCGTCGGTGTCGATCTCGACGAACGACGTCCAGAGCCAGGCCGCGACGCAGAGGCCTGCGGTCACTGCGGCGGCCACGACCGCGCCTCCGACCGGGAAGGACGACGAGCCGCCCGTGAGCACGGCGGCGGCCGCCGTGACGCCGACGACCGTGAGTGCCACGTGCAGCGGGCGCGACCAGGCCCAGAGGCGTCGACCCGGCAGGGAGCCCACCGGCACGAGCGCGAGCACGAGCGATCCGAGCCCGGTCAGGCAGACCGTCGCGCTCGTCTCGAGGGCCAACTCGGTGAAGAACCCGCCGGTGGCGGGGAGGGCGCCGTGGACGGCCCAGGCTCCGGCCGCCACGACCACCAGGGCGGCGACCTGGACGAGCGCGAGCAGCCCTGCTTCTCGATCACCCACCTCACCGGTCCGGCCGTGGTGCGCCGACCGGGGCGCTGCGGCGATGCTTCCGACGAGCACCACCCCGAGCACGAGGGGCGGGTCCAGGCCGAGCGACCGCGTCACCGCGCAGGCGACGACGGCGACGAGGAGGAGGCGCGGTGACATGTGGATGCGCGCCTCGCGGTCCGGGGAACGCCCCATCACCAGGGTGGGCACGACGACCGCGAGCACGTTGACCAGGGCGACTCCGACGACGATCCCGGCGAACAGGCGTGCGTAGCGGACCTCGTCGTCGAGGCCGGCCGCCAGCCCGACCACGGCGGCTCCGGCCGCGATGGTCAACCCGGCGGCGAGGCGCGGGTCGAGTGTGGCGGTCGAGAACGAGGTCGGGAGTTCCCGACGACGGTTCCGGCCGGTGAGCCGCGGGGCGCGAGGCGCGAGGCGACCTCGCATCGCCGTGGCCAGCAGACGTGCCGGGGCGACGACGAGCAGCACGAACGCGGCTGCGAGGCCGAGAGCGATCAACCATCCCGTCCCGGTCATCGTCCGGCCGAGGGACGGCAGGTCGCGACCGAACGTCGTCGCAGCCGCCCAGGAGTCCGCCTCCGGTGTGGTCGCTCCGGGTGGTACCTCGCCGACGCCACCGGGAGCACCTCCCGGCCCGCCACCGGTCCCTGGGGCTCCGGGCGTACCGGGAGACGGCACGGAGGGGACGGCGCCCCCGGACGCACCGGGCGCCGCCGTCGGTGCCGGAGCGGCCGAGGACGAAGGAGGCGCGGGCTGCGCGGCCGACGACGTCACCGTGATCGAGATGCCCGCGCTGGGCGGCCCGACGTTCACCGACGGGTCGATCTGTGCGGCCTGGACCACGTGCTCTCCGTCGGCGAGGGTGGCATCGGACGACGTGCAGGCCCATGCGCCGCCGGAGACCGTGGCCTGGCAGACCGGGGTGCTGTCGACGTAGGCGGTGACGGTCGCGCCGTCTTCTCCCGTCCCCGAGAAGGTGAGCGGTTGCGAGGCGACCCGTTCGCCGGCCCGGGGCGTGAGCACGGCCGGCGGGGCGGGTGGGTCGCGGTCGATCGTGACGGTGACGCCGGTGGAGGTCGAGGACCGGGGCACGGCGGGAACGGAGTCCGAGGACTGGGACGCCGTGACCGTGTACCGGCCGGTCGGCCAGGTCGCCGACGGGAGCACGGCCGACCAGGCCCCGGCGCCGTCGGCCGTCGCCGAGACCGGCCCCGCGCCTCCGCTGACCGTGATGCGGGCACCGGGGAACGCGGTGCCCGCGACCTTGCCACCGACGGCGGGTCCGCCCTGGACCGTGGGCGGGCCGAGCACCGAGAACGGAGCGCTGACGGCGTCGTCGACCACGGCGGCATTCGTCACGTCTCGGACCGTGAGGGTCTGGTCGGCACCGTCCTCCAGCGTCACCGGGCACGACCAGGGGACGCCGGCCGGGTCACCGGTGGGCAGGGTGACCTCGCAGAGGGCTCGACTGGGGACGCGGGGGTCGAGCACCCTCACGGTGGCTCCGGGCGTGCCGGTCCCGCCGACCACGACGGCGTTCACGTCCCGGTCTCCGACGTCGCCGATCGTGGGTGCGACCGGACCGGGAAGGGGCTGGCCGAGCGACGGGCCGGGTGCGGGGGTGCCCGACGGGCTGCCCGCGGCGAGCGCGCCGACTCCGCCCGTCAGGGCGAGCGAGAGACCCAGCACGACCGTCGCGAGGGTCGAGGCGACACGTCGTCCGTGTCGCGGCTCGACCACGAGCCGTCCGTCGACGGGGGTCGACGGACGCGGGGGACGCAGGGTCGGCGGCTCGAACACTGTCACCCATTCAGCACGTTCGCGGGGTACAAGTCAATCCGTTGTGCGGGGGAGTCGTGCGGGGGAGATGCCCGGTCGGGCCCTCCTCGGGAGTCTGCTTCGAGATCACCCGACGGGCAGGGACCCCACATGCAGCGCATTTATAGTGTCCAACGGACTCCCGACGACCCGACCCCGGTCGCGGGCGACCATCCGGCGCCCGCCGTCATCGGTCCACCACCTAGGAGTGACACGTCATGCAACCGGCCACGATCGGCATCTTGGTAGCAGCAGGGATCATCGTCCTGCTCGCGGTCATCATCGGCATCTACCTCTGGGCCACCTACAACTCGTTGGTGACCCTGAAGGTGCGCGTCGACGAGGCGTGGAGCGACATCACGATCCAGCTCAAACGCCGGGCCGACCTGATCCCCAACATCATCGAGGCGGTCAAGGGATACGCCTCGCACGAATCGTCCGTCTTCCAGAACGTGACGGCGGCCCGTGCCGAGACCATCGGAGCGGGCACACCGGCCGAGGCGTCGGCTGCCGAAGGGCACATGCAGACCGCCCTGAAGAGCATCTTCGCCGTGGCCGAGGCCTACCCGCAGCTCCAGGCGAGCCAGAACTTCCTGCAGTTGCAGTCCGAGCTGGTCGACACCGAGGACAAGATCCAAGCCGCGCGCCGCTTCTACAACGGCGGCGTCCGCGAGTTCAACACCAAGAACCGCGTCTTCCCCAACTCCCTCTTCGCAAAGCGGCTCGGCTTCAGCGAGCGGGACTTCTTCGAGGTCTCCGAGCCGTCGGCGATCGCCGAACCGCCGCGCGTCCAGTTCTGATCCAGCCCGAGTCGTCCTCGACACCGTGTACTCCGCGATCTCGCGCAACAAGCGCAACACCGTCTTCATCGTCCTGATCTTCCTGGTGATCGTCGGGGCCCTCGGGTTCGCCGCGAGCGCCATCTGGAACAACGGGTCGATCGGTTTCCTGGTTCTCGGTGGTGCCGCGGTGTACGCCGTGATCCAGTACTTCGCGGCCAGCGGGCAGGCGCTCTCGATGAGCAACGCCCAGCAGGTCGACGGTGTGACGGCTCCGCGGTTGTACCGCACGGTCGAGAACCTCAGCATCACGATGGGCATGCCGATGCCCAAGGTCTACGTCGTGGTCGATCCGGCCCCCAACGCCTTCGCCACGGGCCGCGACCCGGAACACGCCGTGGTCGCCGCCACGACCGGCCTGCTCGAGATCATGGACGACAGCGAGCTCCAGGGCGTCATGGCTCACGAGCTCGGTCACGTGAAGAACTACGACATCCGTGTGTCGACCATGGTGTTCGGCCTCGTCGTGGCCGTGGGCTTCCTGGCCGACATCCTGTTGCGCATGTCGTTCTTCAGCGCGTTGTCAGGGGGGAACCGCAACTCGAACAACAACGGTGGGGGCGGCGGGAACCCCGTCTTCCTGGTGCTCGGTCTGGTGGCCATGATCATCGCCCCTCTCGCCGCAGCAGGTGTCCAGGCGGCCGTCTCGCGTCAGCGCGAGTACCTCGCCGATGCCACCGGGGCGTTGACGACGCGGTACCCCGAGGGTCTCGCCCGAGCCCTCGAGAAGCTCGGTGCCCAGGGGCGGCCCATGCGGCAGCAGAACACCTCGATGTCGCACCTCTGGATCAGCGATCCGATGAAGCCCGGCGTGATGGACCGACTCTTCAGCACGCACCCTCCGCTCGCCGATCGCATCCAGCGGCTGCGACAGAACGCCGGGACCTTCTAACCGAGGGGGTCGGCCGGGCCGGCCGCGTCGGCCCGGCCGGTCAGCACCGTGCGGAGTCGGCCCGCCAGGTCGCCCCGATCGGCCACCTCGACGGCGTCCAGTCCCTGCCAGGCGGCCGCCCGGCGCAGCGTCGTCACGAGCCGCTCGACGTCGACGGGGAGGTCGCGCTCAAGCCATGCCGCCTGCACCCGCAGGACGCCCGCCTGACGATCGCTCTTGAGGTCGACCCGCCCCACCAGCTGGTCGTCCTGCAGGACGGGGAGGACGTAGTAGCCGTGCACGCGTTTCTCGCGCGGGGTGTAGATCTCGATGCGGTAGCGGAAGTCGAAGAGGCGTTCCGCCCGGGGCCGGTGCCAGACGACGGGGTCGAACGGTGACAGCACGGCGTCGGCCTCGAGCCGACGGGGTACGCGGGCGTCACGGTGCAGCCACGCGGTCGCACCCCAACCCGGCACGTCCACGGGTTCGACGACACCGTCGTCGTGGAGCTCGCGCAGGGCGGGTACGACGTCGGCGGCCTTGAGGCGGAAGTAGTCGGCGAGGTCGGCGGCCGTCGCGACCCCGGAGGCGCGGGCCGCGTGGGCGACGAGGCGCCGGTGGGCCTCGTGACGGTCGACGTCGACGGCCAGGACCTCGGCCGACAGCACCTGTTCGGGCAGCGCGTAGACGCGCTCGAACCGACGGCGACCGGCACTGACCAGGGCGCCCGTGCGGAACAGCGACTCGAGGCCGCGCTTCACGTCACCCCACCCCCACCACGGGCCCGTCCGGTCTGGCTGGGGGAAGAGGGCGGCGTCGGCCTCGACCAGGCTGGCCGGCAGCGGCCCCTTGTCGCGGATCTCGTCGAGCAGCCAGCGTTCCATGCGCGGACTCGTCGACAGCCACGAGGAGGCGTCCCCCCGCCATTTCGCGTCGTAGTCGCGCATGCGCCACCGCAACAGGGGCCAGGTCGACACCGGGACGATGGCGGCCTCGTGGGCCCAGTACTCGACGTACCGCCCACGGGGAACGAAGGTGAGGCGGTCGAGGGTCGCGCGGTCGTACGCGCCCAGTCGTGCGAACGCGGGCAGGTAGTGACTGCGCTCGAACACGTTAACCGAGTCGATCTGCAGCAGGCCGAGGCGATCGACGAGGCCGTTCAGCTGCCGCGTCCCCGGGCGGGCGTGGCCGTCGACGGGCCTCCCGAAGCCCTGGGCCGCCAAGGCGACACGACGGGCCTGGGCGGGGGAGAGCTGCTGACGGGGCACGCGGACGACTGTAGCGACGGCCACCGACGCGCGCCGCGCCTCCTGGTGTCGTCTGGTCCCCGTCGACACATGCGTGCACCGGCATGTGGAGGGGTAGGTGACCGGCCCCGCAGGGCCATAAACTGACGCGATGATCTGGCGGAACCGCCCCACGCGCGGCGACGAGGTGCAGGGCGACGTCACGAGCGGTCGCGCGGCCGGTGTCGTCGCCGATCCGTCGGTGCCGCGGGGCATGGTCATCGCCGGGGCCTGGTCCTGGCGCATCCTGGTGATCGTGGCCGTGGCCGGCGTCGTCATCTGGTCGATCACCCAGCTGCGGGTCATCGTCATCCCCTTCTTGGTGGCCCTGTTGATCTCCGCGCTGCTCGTCCCGCTCTCGGGGTGGCTGCAGCGGCACCGCTGGCCCAAGTGGTTGGCGGTCGTGTCCGTCCTGGTGGGGTTCCTCGTCGTGGTCTCGGGCCTCGTCGTCCTGGTCGTCCTCCAGATCGTCGACGGCTGGCCCTCGTTGCGTGATCGCTCGATCGCCTCCTACGGCGACTTCAAGGACTTCCTGCTCACCTCGCCGTTGCACCTCACCGAGGCGCAGATCAACGGGTACGTGTCCGACGCGGTGGCGGCCGTCCAGCAAGACAGTCAGCCGCTCGTGCGCGGTGCGCTCTCGGTCGGGTCGACCGCGGGTCACGTCGCGGCCGGGCTCGTGCTCGGGCTCTTCGCGACGATCTTCGTGCTCGTCGGCGGGTCCGAGATCTGGCGGTGGGTCGTCCGGCTCTTCCCCCGGGCATCGCACCCGGCGATCGACGGGGCGGGCCGCGCGGGTTGGCTCACCCTGACCAACTTCGTCAAGGTGCAGATCTTCGTCGCGTTCGTCGACGCCGTGGGCATCGGGTTGGGGGCGCTCTTCCTCGGCCTGCCCCTGGTGGCACCGATCGCCATCGCGGTCTTCCTCGGGTCGTTCGTGCCCGTCGTGGGCGCCGTCGCGACCGGAGCCGTCGCCGTCGTCATAGCCCTCGTCTACAACGGCTGGGTCGTGGCCCTGCTCATGCTCGCCGTGGTGATCCTCGTGCAGCAGATCGAGGGGCACCTGTTGCAGCCGTTCGTCATGGGCAGCGCCGTCAAGGTGCACCCGTTGGCCGTCGTCTTCGCCGTCGCGGCCGGCACTCTGGTCGCCGGGATCCCCGGCGCCCTCTTCGCGGTCCCGTTCGTGGCCGTGCTGAACGTCATGATCACCTACGTCGCGAGGGGTACGTGGCGAGAGAAGCCGCGACCCGTCGAGCACGACGTCACGCGGCCCGGAGGCCTCACCGATGTCTGAACGCACCCTGGCCGGTCCCACCCTCGTCGAGATCGAGGAGGCGCGCGACCGCGTCTCGCAGGTCGTCCGCGTCACCCCGATGGAGACCTCGCAGTACCTCGCCGAGGTGCTCGGCTCGCGGGTGCACCTCAAGTGCGAGAACCTGCAGCGCACCGGGTCGTACAAGATCCGAGGCGCCTACAACCGCCTGACCCAGCTGAGCGACGACGAGAAGGCGCGCGGGGTCGTCGCCGCGTCGGCCGGCAACCACGCTCAGGGTGTCGCCCTGGCGGCCCGTGAACTCGGGATCGTGGCCACGATCTTCATGCCCGTCGGCGTGGCCCTGCCCAAGCTGCAGGCGACCCGGCACTACGGCGCCGACGTCGTCCTCCGGGGGCACACGGTCGAGCAGTCGCTTCGAGCCGCACAAGAGTTCGCCGACACGACCGGCGCCGTCTTCATCCCTCCGTTCGACCACGCCGACGTCGTCGCGGGCCAGGGCACGCTGGGGCTCGAGATCCTCGAACAGGTGCCCGACGTCGACACCGTGATCGTGCCCGTCGGCGGAGGTGGGCTGGCGGCCGGCGTCGCCAGCGCCCTGAAGCAGAGCGCGGCACGCACCGGGCGCGACGTCCGCATCATCGGCGTGCAGGCGGCCAACGCCGCCCCGTACGCCGTCTCGATGAAACTCGGGGTGCGGACCGACATCGACGCCCAGCCCACGATCGCCGACGGCATCGCCGTGGCGAAACCCGGCGTGCTCAACTTCGAGATCATCCGCGACACGGTCGACGAGATCGTCACGGTCAGCGACGACGACACGGCCCGGGCGATGCTCGTGCTGCTCGAGCGCGCGAAGCTCGTCGTCGAGGCCGCGGGTGCCGTGGGCATCGCCGCCATCCTCACCGAGCAGGTGCGTGACCTCGGCACGACCGTGGTGATCCTCAGCGGCGGCAACATCGACCCGCTGATGATGGAGCGCGTGATCGGTCGCGGCCTCGCGGCCGCCGCCCGCTACGTCAAGCTGCGCATCGGCATGCCCGACCGCCCCGGCCAGCTGACCCGCGTCAGCGAAGTGTTGTCCGACGCCAACGCGAACGTGGTCGAGGTGCTGCACACCCGCCACGGTCGCGGGCTCCAGATCAGCGAGGTCGAACTCGAGCTCAGCGTCGAGACGCGCGGGCCGGACCACGTCGAAGAGGTCCTGCAACGGCTCCGCGACGCCGGGTACGAGCCCAACGTCGACTTCTAGCCGACTCCGCGAGACGCGCCCCGCGCCTCCTGCCGGTGCCCGCGCCTCCTGACCAGGTCTGCGCGTCCTGACCGGGTGTTCGCCTGCTGAACGTGCCCGCGCCTCCTGACCAGGTCTGCGCGTCCCGACCGTGCCCGCGCCTCCTGACGGTGCCCGCGCCTCCTGACGGCACCGCGTCCCCGTCGGCAACTCGGGAGAACGGCCGCCCGCGGGCGCAGGACTGCCGCGGACGACGCCGCATTCCGGAGTTGCCGACACCCCCGTCGAGGGTCCGGGCCCCCGTGGCCGGGACGACGAAGGCCCCCGCTCCGTTCGAGCGGGGGCCTTCGGCGTCGGACCTACGGCTGGTAGGTCTCGACGTTCGTGATCGACACCGAGATGTCCTTGCCGTTCGGGGCGGTGTAGCTGGTCGTCGTGCCGACCTTCAGCCCGTTGATGGCCTGGCCGAGCGGGCTGGTCTCGCTGTAGACCGAGAGGTCGCTGCCGGCGGCGATGATCTCGCGGTTGCCGAGCAGGAAGGTGCTCTCGTCGCCGGCGATGGTCGCCGTGACGACGGTGCCGGGGCCGACGATGCCGTCGGCGGCCGTCGAGTCACCGACCGTCGCGTGCTTCAGCAGGTTGATCAGCGTACGGATGCGCGCCTCCATCTTGCCCTGCTCGTCCTTGGCGGCGTGGTAGCCGCCGTTCTCCTTCAAGTCGCCCTCTTCGCGGGCGGCTTCGATGCGTGACGCGATCTCGCGACGTCCCTCGCCGCTGAGGGTGTCGAGCTCGGCCTGCAGACGGTCGCGGGCGTCCGTCGTGAGCCAGGTGGTCTCGTTGTCAGTGCTCATGGTGTCTCCGTTTCGTGCGGCGGCCGAACCCGGTCGGGCGACTCGAGCCGAGGAGGCGCGGTGCCGGGAGCCGGGGCGAGGTCGCCCACCGAAAAAAGGAGACCGGCCGAGTGGCCGGTCTCGTCGTGCGATTCCGAGCAGTCTAGGGAAGCCAGCACCGGTAGATCAAGCCCGTGACCGCCCGTTCCGACGTCGCGAGCGAGGTCGTGTAGGTCACCGAACGCCGCTCGGAGGCGGGCAGGTGCACGATCTTCCAGCCGACGACCGCGAAGCCGCTGTTCTGGGCTTCGACCGCACAGTCGACCGCCTCGCCCGTGTCCGCGGTGACCGTGTACTGGACCTCGACGGCTCGGTCGGAGGTGACCTGGTAGCCCACGTCGGCGGATTCGAGCTGGGACGAGGTCCCGTCGAAGGCGGCGAAGACGACCCACGCCGCGAAGACGACGACGAAGGCGACGGCGACGGACAAGCCCACGACGAGGCGCCTGCGCCGACCCCGCGGCGAACGCCCGTACCGTGCGTCGAGGCGCGACGAGGGCGAGGTGACACGGGGCGTGGACGTCACGCGGATCTCCGTCCGATTAAGCTGTCCCCAGGGTAGCAACGTCTGCCCGGCACACATTGCGAGGAAGAATTGACCCTGCGCCTGCTGGCGGTCCACGCCCACCCCGACGACGAGTCCAGCAAGGGCTCGGCGACCTACGCCTACTACCGCAGCCTCGGCGTCGACGTCCTCGTCGTCAGCTGCACCGGCGGCGAGCA
Source organism: Frigoribacterium sp. CFBP 13605 (assembly GCF_014839405.1). Lineage (NCBI taxonomy): Bacteria > Bacillati > Actinomycetota > Actinomycetes > Micrococcales > Microbacteriaceae > Frigoribacterium > Frigoribacterium sp. CFBP 13605. Next base: position 26,932 of record NZ_JACYNS010000013.1, read on the forward strand.
GGGGTCGATCCTCAACGAGCAGCTCGAGGCCCGAGCTCACGCCGAGCGTGACATCGCGGGCCTGCGCGTGCACGAGATGGCGGCCGCCCAGGCGGCGATGGGCATCGACCACCTGTGGCTGGGCTACGCCGATTCGGGCCTGCCGGCCGAGGGCGAGTCGGTCGCGGTCAACTCGTTCTCCACCATCCCGCTCGAGATCAGCGCCGAGCCGCTCGTCGCGATCATCCGTCGGTTCAAGCCGCAGGTGCTGGTGACCTACGACGAGAACGGCGGGTACCCCCACCCCGACCACATCCGCACGCACGAGATCTCGATGGCGGCCTACCGCGACGCCTCCGACCCCGAGCGCTACCCGGCGACCGGCGACGCGTGGCAGATCGACAAGGTCTACTACGACCGCATGTTCAGTGCCGGACGCATCGGCGCGATGATCACGCACCTGCGCGAGAGCGACCCCGAGTCGCCCCTCATCGAGTCGTTGACCGAGATGCTGGCCCGTTTCAGCGACCGGCCCGACCTGGCCACGACCCGCGTGCCGGTCTCCGACTTCTTCCCCGTGCGCGACGCCGCCCTTCGGTCGCACGCCAGCCAGGTGCCGCTCGACAGCGCGTTCTTCTTCTGGCCCCACGACCTCCAGGTCGCCGCCTGGCCCACCGAGGACTTCCAGCTCGTCGAGTCGAACGTCGGGTCCGACCTGCCCGAGGTCGACCTCTTCGCCGGGGTCGTCGACCCCGACACCGGCCTCGTGGGGGTGCAGCGATGAGCGTGCTCTCCGAATCGGTGGTCGCGGTCACGACCCGTCTGCTGGCGCAGCCGCAGACCCCCGACCCGACGCTGCCGCCGTCGACCATCCCCGACGAGGCCGTCACGCCCGGCGTCTGGGGTTTCGTCGCCATCGCGTTCGTCGCCGTCGCGACGGTGCTGATCGTCGTCGACATGACCCGTCGGGTCCGACGCACCCGGTACCGAGGCGAGGTGCGCGAGCGCATCCAGGCCGAGCGCGACGAGGCGACCCTGGCGGCCGCGGCTCTCGACGACGAAGAACTCCCCGGAGACGCCGATCGGCGGGCTCGCCCCGTCGAGGGCGACCTCGACGACGACGGCGACCGCAGGAGGCGCGAGCGCGACTCGTGACCGACGCGACCGGTGCCGGGGTGGCGACCCGCGCCTCCTCGGCTCGGGCGACCTCGCGCTAGAAGGTCGGCGGGTCCAGGGCCACGAGCAGGATGCCCGTCCAGTGGCAGAGGTACGCCAGCACCGTCATGGTGTGGAACAGCTCGTGGAATCCGAAGTGCCCCGGTACGGGGTTCGGCCTCTTGATGCCGTAGAACACGGCACCCGCGATGTAGAGCGCGCCGCCGACCAGCACGAGCACCATCATCGCGACGTTCGCGTCGAGCAGGTCGACGATGAACCCCAGGGCGCCGACGCCCAGCAGGACGTAGAGCGGCACGTACAACCACCGCGGCGCGTTCAGGAAGAACACCCGGAAGAGGATGCCCAACACGGCGCCCGTCCAGACGAGCACGAGCAGCGTGACGCCCTTCGACGGCGGCAGGGCGATGACCGCGATCGGCGTGTAGGTGCCGGCGATCAGCAGGAAGATGTTGGCGTGGTCGAGGCGCTTCAGGAAGCGTTTCGCGTTCGGGCTCCACGGGAAGCGGTGGTAGGTCGCCGAGATGCCGAAGAGCAGGAGCGACGTGGTCATGAAGACCGCGCAGGCCCAGGTCGCCGCCACGCCCTGCGCGAGGACGACGAGCACCACGCCGGTCGCGATCGCGACCGGGAAGGTGGCCGCATGGATCCAGCCGCGCCAACTCGGTTTGCGCTCGATGTCGGGGTAGGCGAGGGCGTCGTCGAGCAACGGCAGGTTCGGGATGTCGGCCCCGTCGGACCCGTCTGCCCGGTCGGCTCCGTCGACCTCGTCGGCCCCGAGGCTCGCGCGATCTCCGTCGGTGTGGCTGCTCATGGGGCCGAGCCTAGGGGAGCGCCCGAGGAGGGGGGCTGAGAATCCTCGGCTCTGTGGACGGCCGGCCGTGGGCTACCGTAGCCCTGTGAAAAAGCGCCGTCCCTCTCCCCTCGCCAGGGGAGTCCTGTACGGCCTCTACCAGAACCGCATCCGCCGGAGCCTCGACGGTCAAGAGCTGCCGCACCACGTCGCCATGATCGTCGACGGCAACCGGCGCTGGGCCAAGCAGCGCATGCTCGAGACCGCTGCCCACGGGCACCGCGCGGGTGCCGCGAAGATCAGCGAGTTCCTCACCTGGTGCGACGACCTCGGCATCAAGGTGGTCACGCTGTACCTCCTCTCCGCCGACAACCTCGGCAACCGACAGTCCGACGAGTTGACCGAGCTCTTCGGCATCATCGGCGACGTCGCGGACGAGCTCTCGCGTCAGCGGGACTGGCGCGTGCAGCACGTCGGCGCGACCGACGACCTGCCGCCGGCGCTCTGCTCGGCCCTGCGCGAGGCCCAGGCCCGGACCGCCGACAAGACGGGGCTGCACGTGAACCTCGCCGTCGGCTACGGCGGGCGCCGTGAGATCGCCGACGCCATGCGCAGCATCGTGCGGGCGCACGATGCCGCGGGGGGCACGCTCGACGCCCTGGCCGAGGTGCTCACCCCTGAGCTCATCGCCGACCACCTCTACACCGGCGGCCAACCCGACCCCGACCTCGTGATCCGCACGTCGGGCGAGCAACGGTTGAGCGACTTCATGCTGTGGCAGAGCGCTCACAGCGAGTTCTACTTCGTCGAGGCCTTCTACCCCGACCTTCGCGAGGTCGACTTCCTCCGGGCCGTGCGCGACTTCGCCCTCCGGCACCGGCGCTACGGCAGCTGACGCGGGGTGCGGTCGCCGGCTCAGTGACCGGGCTGGTGTCGGCAACTCCGGACTCCGGCTGCGCCGCGCCTCCTGCTGGGGTTCTGGTGTGCCGTTCTCCTGAGTTGCCGGCTGTGCGCGCGGTGACGGGGCTGGTGTCGGTGACTCCGGAATCCGGCTGCGTCGCGCCTCCTGCTGGGGTTCTGGTGCGTCGTTCTCCTGATTTGCCGGCCGCGTGCTGGCCCCCCGCGCACGGCCCCGCGCGGACGACCGGACGAGGAGGCGCGGGTCGGCGGACCGCGGACGGCACTACGGTGGACCAGTCACCGCCGCCTAGGAGAACACCGTGAAGACCATCGACGACCTCGCCTCGGGGTTCACCGACGAGCCCGGATACTTCGACTTCGCGAAGTGGGGTCCCATCTCGAGCTCCGTCGCCGACGAGCAGCGCTCGTTGGTCGAGGTGCAGGCGAGGGCCCGTTTCGGGTCCGAGATCGCCCTGACCGAGCAGGCGGGTCGCGTCGGACGGGCGATCTCGTCCCTCGTCGGCTTCGCACCCGACCACGTCGTCTTCCAGCCGAACACGAGCGAAGGGCTCACGCACACGCTGTTCGGTCTCACCGGGCAGGTGCTCATGTCGCCGCGCGACTACCCGAGCATGCCCGTCGCGGCGACCCGCTCCTCCGAGGCCCTGCGCGTGCTCGAGCCGGTCTGGATGGACCTCGACCACGACGTGGTCACGCCGGCCGTGGTGCAGCGTCACCTCACCGACTCGGTCACCGCCGTGGCCGTCAGCCTGGTGGACTACCGCACGGGGTACCTGGTGGACCTCGAGGGCATCCGCCAGGTGATCGGCGACCGGTTGCTGATCGTCGACGCGATCCAGGGGTTCGGTGTGGTCGACGCGCCCTACGCCGTGGCCGACGTCGTGGCGTCGGGCGGTCAGAAGTGGGTCCGCGCCGGGTGGGGGACGGGCTTCCTGGCCCTGAGCGACCGCGCTCTCTCGGCCCTGACACCGGTGTTCAGCGGTGTCGCCGGGAGTGACCTGACCCTCGGCGGCTCGTACCACGGACGGCAGCCGACCCGCCCGGGTGCTGCGGCGTTCCAGCTGACGAATCCCGACCCCATCGCCCAGGCGCGCCTCGCCACGGCCCTCGAGGACCTCGCCGACGTGGGCGTCGCCGCCGTCTCGCGGGCCGTGGCCGAGCGGGCCACGCGGGTGATCGACCTCGCCGACGAGTTCGCGGTGCCGGTGGTCTCGCCGCGCGACGAGGCGGAGCGCGCCGGCATCGTCGTGCTCGAACCCGCCCTCGACCAGATGACGACGCTGACGGCCGCTCTGATCAACCACGGGGTCACGGCCACCGTGCGCGACACGACCGTGCGGCTGAGCGTGCACGTGTCCACGGGCGACGATTCGTTCGAGATGCTGCGGGGTGCGTTCACCTCGTTCGGCACGACCGTCTTCTACTAGGCGGGATCGCCCTGCGGGGTGGGGCTCGCGCGCTGCACCCTCGACCGTCACATGAGGGTCGTTCACCTGATCGTCACACGACACGGTGGTGTCGATGATGCGGATGTCGGAGGCGCGTCGTAGGTTCGTCACATCGGGCAAGGAGCCCGATCGAGACGGCCACGAAAGTTCGCCTCGCAACTGCTCCGCGGCCGTCTCTGCCGAAGGTACCCGGGTGCCCAGCCGCCCGAGGACGGAGTGGTCGTGACCGCGTCGAACATCACCTCAACCGAACGCAACACCGCAGCAACGACGGGGGGTGACCAGTCGGTCGCCCAACGCACGTACGTGCTCGACACCTCGGTGTTGCTGTCCGATCCGCAGGCGCTCTTCCGCTTCGCCGAGCACGACGTGGTGCTTCCCGTCGTCGTCGTCAGCGAACTCGAGGGCAAACGTCACGACCCCGAGCTGGGCTACTTCGCGCGCCAGGCCCTGCGCCTCCTCGACGACCTCCGCGTGAAGCACGACCGTCTCGACTTCCCGGTGGCCGTGGGTGACGGGGGCTCCCTGCGGGTCGAGCTCAACCACTCGAACATGTCGGTCCTGCCCTCGGGCCTGCAGTTGAACGACGCCGACTCGCGCATCCTCGCCGTCGCGTCGAACCTCGCCGCCGACGGGCTGGCCGTCACGGTCGTCTCGAAAGACCTGCCCCTGCGGGTGAAGGCCGCGTCGATCGGACTGGCCGCCGAAGAATACCGGGCCGAACAGGTCGTCGACAGCGGGTACACCGGGCAGACCTCGATCGACGTCTCGAGCGACCAGATGGCCTCGTTCTACGAGTCCGAGAAGATCTCCGCCCGTGCGCTCGCGGACGTCCCCGTGAACACCGGGGTGGTCGTGCACTCGGAGCGGGGCTCGGCACTGGGGCGCGTGGTCGCCCGCGGCGAGGCTCGTCTCGTCCGCGGCGATCGCGACGTCTTCGGGCTGCACGGTCGATCGGCCGAGCAGCGCCTCGCGATCGACCTGCTGCTCGACCCCGAGGTGGGCATCGTGTCGCTGGGCGGCAGCGCCGGCACGGGCAAATCGGCCCTCGCGCTCTGCGCCGGCCTCGAGGCCGTCCTCGAGAAGCAACAGCACAAGAAGATCATGGTGTTCCGCCCGCTCTACGCGGTGGGCGGCCAAGACCTGGGGTTCCTCCCGGGCGACGCCGGCGAGAAGATGAACCCGTGGGCGCAGGCCGTCTTCGACACGCTGGGCGCGATCGTGTCCCAGAACGTCCTCGACGAGGTGGTCGAGCGGGGCATCCTCGAGGTCCTGCCCCTGACGCACATCCGGGGCCGGTCGTTGCACGACGCCTTCGTGATCGTCGACGAAGCGCAGTCCCTCGAGCGCAACGTGCTGCTGACCGTCCTGAGTCGCATCGGCCAGAACTCGCGGGTGGTGCTGACCCACGACGTGGCGCAGCGCGACAACTTGCGCGTCGGTCGGCACGACGGGGTCGCCTCGGTCATCGAGACGCTCAAGGGTCACCCGCTGTTCGGTCACGTGACGCTGACCCGCTCCGAGAGGTCCGCGATCGCCGCCCTCGTCACCGAGATGCTCGAGTCGAACGACCTGGTGTAGCAGGGACGCAGGAGGCGCGGGTCACCTGACCCGCGCCTCCTGCGTGTCCGGCGTCGCGCCTCCTGCGTGTCTGGCGCTGCGCCTCCTGCGTGTCTGGCGTCGCGCCTCCTGCGTGTCCGGCACCGCGCGTCGTGTCGGCAACTCCGGCGATCGGCAGGCTGCGAGGAGTCAAGGCCGCACCTGGTCGCCGTTCTCCTGAGTTGCCCACCGGACCGTGCTCGGGGTCGCGTGGTGCTCGGTGGTGCGTGACGAGTCGGCGTCTCGGTGCGACCCGTGCCGTGCTCGACCGGCACCAGGGACCACCTGCCGGTCGGCAACTCAGCAGTCCGACACGGTTCGAGGCCGTGTCGAGGTCGGTGGGTGGCATTCTCCTGACTTACCAGCACGGTCGGGAACGCCCGGACGGGCGCGGGGTGCGGTCGGGAAGGCCCCGACGGGCGCGCCACGGGGTCGACGAACCGCGCTGCGGGACGCCTCGGCCCCACCTCGCGCGACGCGGACGTTCTCCACCGGCGGGCTCTCGTGCGCCGCGGAGGAGGTGCGGGTCGCGTCAGCCTGTCGGCATGCAGCAGATCGCGACCCACGTCAGGAGGGCAGGCGGCGTCCTCCACAAGCGGGATCTCGTCGCCCTCGGAGCCACCGACCGGATGCTCACCGCAGCAGTGCGATCCGGGCACGTTCACCGGGCCCGACGCGGGTGGTACACGACCTTCGCGCCGGGGGACGCACGGTACGAGGCCGTGCGCATCGGGGGCCGGTTGACCGGGGCGTCGCTCTTGGCCCTGCTCGGGGCGTGGATGTGGACCACCGTTCCGATCGTCAGCGTCGTGGTGCCCCCTGGAGCCTCACGACTTCGGGCCAGGCACGGTGCGAGGGTGCTGTGGCGCTCCGACGGGCGCGTTCCCCCTCGTCCGTCACCCGGGACGGTGCCCCGTCCGCCGGATGACGACGAACACGGATCGGAAGACGCGCGGCGTGCGGCCTGGGCCGTTCCCATCGGCACCGCTCTGGTGGACGCCGTGACGGTGGCTCCTCTCGACGAGGCCGTCGCCCTCCTGGACTGGGCGCTGTCGAGCGGTCACTTCTCGGTCGCCGGACTGCACGTGGCCTTCGCCGAGGCTCCCGCGGATGTGAGGGGCATCGTCGACTGGGCCGACCCACGGAGCGAGAGCTTCATCGAGAGCGTCATGAGGGTGACGTTCGCCGACCTGGGGCACCGCGTCGAGTCCCAGACCCGGGTCGGCCCGCAGGACCTCCGCCGCATCGACATCGTCGTCGACGGTGTCGTCGCCCTCGAACTCGACGGGCGCAGGTGGCACGGCGACACGTTCGACGCGGACCGTCTGAAGGACCTCGCGATCACGGTCCAGGGACGAATCGCCCTTCGAGCCAGCTACGAGATGGTGCGCGACCATCGATCGCTCATCGTCGAGGCCGTGCACGCGGTGCTCGACGACGCCCGGCGACCTCGACGGCGACTCGTCGTGACGACGGGCCGTGCCCACCGTCCGCGAACCCGGCGCACGCGAGGTCGACGCCCGTGGCATCTGGTCCGACCAGCTCGGGGACGTACTCCGCATCCGGGTCAGTCAGGATCGGAGACGGCCTCGTCATCAGGAGCATCATGAGCTCGCCGGAGGGTCTCGTGGACGAGACGGTGTCGCCGGACGGGACGGTGTCGCCGGACGGGACGGTGTCGCCGGACGGGACGGGCTCGTCGGACGGGACGGGCTCGTCGGATGGGGAAGCGGTTCGAGGTGGTGACGGACCGCGACAGGAGCGCAGGCAGGCCCTCGAAGCAGTCGCCGCGGCTGCACTGTCGGCGGTCACGGTCGCTGCCTCCACACTGCAGGCCGGCCCCCTCGTGGGCGCGAGCGCCGGGCCGGTGACGCTCGTGGGGTGTCTCGGAGTCGCGGCCGTGACTCCGGCCCTGGTCCGGATCGACATCGCCGAGCGTCGACTGCCGAACGTCCTGGTCGGAGTGGCCGCGGGCGCGTGGGGGGTGTCGACCGTCCTGCTCGTCGCAGGGGGCGGTCTCGCCACGGCGGCCACGAGCCTGGCCTTCGCCCTTGTCGCCGCCGTGCTCGGCCTGGTGGCTGCCATCGCCGGCGGCCTGGGCATGGGGGACGTCAAGCTCGGCGCCGTGCTGAGCGGACTCGTCGCGGCGGGTAGCCCGGCGGCCCTCCTGGGTCTCTGGGCTCTTGCCGGAACGTTCGCGATCGGGGTGGCCGGCGCTAGGACGTTGGGCTCGAGGCCGCGACGGGCCGGCACGCCTCCGCGGCCAGAGCTGGCATCGGTCAGCCGGGGCATCCCTTTCGGGCCGTGCCTGCTCGCGGCCTTCTGGTGTGTCGTGGCCAGCCCGCCGGTGGCCGTCGCCGTCGATGCCGTCCTGACGGTTCCGTGAGGTCCGCGTCGCGGCGTGCCCCCGTCGACGGGAACGGGAACGGGAACGCGAACAGGCAGGCGAGAGGGTAGAGAAGCCGAAAGGTCGAGGAGGCGCGTGTCCGTCGACGACGGACCCGCGCCTCCTCGACGTGCTGTGGTCCAGGCCGGCCGGGGATGGGCTCAGGCCGGAGGGCTCGACCCGGGCCGCTCGGGGCTGGACTCAGGCGGGTGGGCTCAGCCCGGGTGGGTCATGCTGAGCACGTCGAGTGCGGTGTCGAGCTGCTGCTCGGTGACCTCGCCCCGCTCGACGAACCCGAGATCGACGACGGCTTCGCGAACGGTGAGCTTCTGGGCGACCGCGTGCTTGGCCACCTTCGCCGCGGCCTCGTAGCCGATGACGCGGTTGAGCGGCGTCACGATCGACGGGGACGACTCGGCGAGGGCCCGGGCGTGCTCGACGTTGGCCTCGAGCCCGTCGACGGTCTTGTCCGCCAGGGCGCGGGTGGCGTTCGAGAGCAGGCGGATCGACTCGAGCAACGCCGTCCCCATCACGGGGATCGCCACGTTGAGTTCGAAGGCTCCGGACGCGCCGGCCCAGGCGATCGTCGCGTCGTTGCCGATCACCCGTGCCGAGACCATGAGCACGGCCTCGGGGATGACCGGGTTGACCTTGCCCGGCATGATCGACGAGCCGGGCTGCAGGTCGGGGATGTGCAGCTCGCCGAGACCCGCGTTGGGCCCCGAGCCCATCCAGCGGATGTCGTTGTTGATCTTGGTGAGGCTCACGGCGAGCACGCGCAAGGCACCGGAGGCCTCGACGAGCGCGTCGCGGGCCCCCTGCGCCTCGAAGTGGTCGAGCGCCTCGGTGACGGGCAGCCCGCTGTCGTCCGCGAGGGCGGCGATGACCCGCTGCGGGAAGCCCTGGGGCGTGTTGATGCCGGTGCCGGTGGCCGTTCCGCCCAGGGGGACCTCTGCCACGCGGGGCAGGGCGCTCTGCACCCGTTCGATCGCGAGACGGATCTGCCGGGCGTAGCCGCCGAACTCCTGCCCGAGCGTGACCGGCGTGGCGTCCATGAGGTGGGTGCGGCCCGCCTTCACCACGTCGGACCAGGCGGTGGCCTTCTTCTCGAGGGCGACCGCCAGGTGGTCGAGGGCGGGCACCAGGTCGTGCAGCAGCGCGCCCGTGACGGCGACGTGCACCGAGGTCGGGAACACGTCGTTCGACGACTGCGACGCGTTGACGTGGTCGTTGGGGTGGACGGCGACGCCGTCGACCGTTCCGGCGAGGGTGGCGAGCACCTCGTTCATGTTCATGTTCGAGGACGTGCCGCTGCCGGTCTGGTAGACGTCGACCGGGAACTGGTCGTGATGGCTGCCACCGATGATCTGGTCCGCGGCCGAGACGATCGCGTCGGCGACGGGTCGGTCGATGATGCCCATCTCGCCGTTCACCAGGGCGGCCGCGCGCTTGATGCGAGCGAGCGCGACGATCTGCGCCGGCTCGAGACCGGCCCCGCTGATGGGGAAGTTCTCGACGGCACGCTGCGTCTGGGCACGGTAGAGGGCCGATGCGGGCACCCGCACCTCGCCCATCGTGTCGTGCTCGATGCGGTACTCGGTCTCGGATGTGGTCACGACGTCGTGGTCCTTTCCTCGGGCCCTGCCGGGCTGCTGCGCCCGTCGAGGGCGCGGGGCGTCGGAGCGTTCGCCCCAACTCGGTTCAGAGTCGGCCGACGACGACCGAAGGGTCGACCCGCCCGTTGGCGAGGTCGTAGTTCGCGCCGACCACGGCCAACTTACCGTCCGCGACGGCGGACGCGATGAGGGCGGACCGGTCGACGAGCGTGCGGACCGACGCCTCGATGTGCAATTGGCCGACCGTGCGGGGGTCGAGGTCGGCACCCGTCTCGAGGTCGAGCTGGGCACGCTCGACCGACGGCATGATCATGTCGATCAGCCCACCCAGGAAGGCCGACCCGGGGGCGGCGTCGGAACCGATGGAGTCGATGGCCGAGGCGACGGCGCCGCAGCTGTCGTGGCCGAGCACCACGATGAGGGGGACGTGGAGCACCGAGACCGCGAACTCGAGCGAGGCGATGACGGTGTCGCCGACCACCTGGCCGGCGTTGCGCACGACGAAGAGGTCACCGAGGCCGACGTCGAAGATGATCTCGGCGGCCAGTCGCGAGTCGGCGCATCCGAAGAGGGCGGCCACGGGCTCTTGACCGGCAGCGAGGGACGATCGCCGGTCACTGTCCTGGTGGGGGTGGCGAGGTGCCCCCTCGACGAAGCGGTGGTTGCCGTCCACCATCCGGCTCCATGCCGTCCCCGGCTCGGACGCGCTCGCCGGCGCGATGGCCGAGACGTCCGTGGGCAGGGACGTCGCGGTGTTCTCGGGTGCGGAAGGGGCCGCGGTGGCGGGCACACCGGCGGCGGGGTCGTGTCGGGTCACGTCATTCGCTTTCTTGGCTGGAGATCTGCTCGGCCAGGGAGGTGGCCAGGACGTCGAACTCGGCGTCGTCGGCCGTGCCGTAGAGCACGTACGAGCTGCGGTCGACCGTGGTGGTCAGGGCATAGGCGTAGTTGCCCGGGTCGTCGGCGTCGCGCCGATCGTAGACGTCCCAGGTCAGACCGCCGATCGACCGGGTCGACGTCGCCGCCGCGTTCTGCACCTGCAGGCTGACCCAGGTCGGATTGGCGTCGATGCCCTGTTCGAGCCCGATGAACTGCTGGGCCGGCGTGATCAACCCCACGTACCAGGTCGGTACGTCGTCGCGGGTCGTGGAGCGGACCTCGGCGGCGTTCGAGCTCCAGCCGTCGGGCAGCGGAGGCGCGGCCAGGGGGGCGTCGACGCTCGCCTGGGCCTGCGACGCGACCTGGACGTAGTCGATCTCCTGCCGGTTCACCGTGCCACTCGGGCGGACCACGACGAGCACCAGGAAGAGCACGATGCCGAGCGAGGCGACGATCGACAGGGTCAGGTTGATCGCCGTCTGGTTCGCGTAGTGCTTGCGGGTGTTCTCGGCCTTGCGCGCGGCGGTCTCGTCCGGGGTCTCGGGTCGGCCGAGTTCGGCGACGATGCGGGGCTCTCGGGGGCGTCGCGAGCCCCGGGGGCCGCCGTCGGAGGGGGAGGTCATTTTGCCGACACCTGACGGCGGGCCGCCTCGAGGCGCTCGCGCGCCCCCATCAACCATTCTTCGCAGCGCCGGGCGAGCGCCTCGCCGCGTTCCCAGAGGGCCAGCGAGCGCTCGAGGGTCGAGGCGCCCTGCTCGAGTTCGGACACGACGGACACGAGCTCGTCGCGGGCCTGCTCGTAGCTGAGCGACGAGACGTCGGGCGGGGTGCTGGTCGGGGTGGTGTCCACGTGACGATCCTAACGAGGGGTGCTGGCGGAGGTCGTGGCGGACGCCACGGGTGACGACTCGTCGGGAGCGTCGGAGCCTGGGGAGGAGGCGCCGGTGCTGACGGCGCCCACCGCGCCTCCGTCGGTGGTCACGAGCAGGCGCGTCTCGGCGGGGGCCTCGGCGGGGGACCGCAACACCCCGCCCGACGGCAGCTGCACGATCGCGTAACCGCGGCGCAGCGTGCCCTGCGGCGACAGGGCGCGCAGCTGGGCCGTGAGCTCCGAGACGCGGGTGTGCGCGCTCTCGACGGCCCGGCCGACGAGTTCTTCGCCGCGGGCCACCGCCCGGACGACCTCGTCGGTCCGGACGTCGACGAGGGTCTGGGGCGACGCCAGCACCGGCCGGCTGTGGATCTGTTCGAGCCGGTCGATCTCGGTGGCGACCAGCGAGGTCAGACGCACTCCGATGCGGGTGCGCGCCTGTTGCACGCGCGACAGTTCTTCGGTCACGTCGGGGACGACCCGTTTCGCGGCGTCGGTGGGCGTGGACGCGCGCAGGTCGGCGACGTCGTCGAGCAGCGGCCGGTCCGCCTCGTGCCCGATGGCGCTGACGACCGGCGTGGTGCACTCCGAGACGGCGCGGACGAGGCCTTCGTCGCTGAAGCCGAGGAGGTTCTGGAAATCGCCGCCGCCTCGCGCGACGATGATGACGTCGACCTCGTCGTCGGCGTCGAGGCGCTGGATCGCCGCCGTGACCTCGCCGACCATGCGATCGCCCTGCACCGCGGCGTGCACGACGCGGAACGAGACCGAGGGCCATCTCAGCTGGGCGTTGCGCAGGACGTCTTTCTCGGCGTCGCTGTCCTTGCCGGTGACGAGGCCGATGCAGCCGGGAAGGAACGGCAGGGCCCGCTTGCGCTCGGGGGAGAAGAGCCCCTCGGCCGTGAGCTGGCGTCGGAGGCGCTCGAGTCGTTCGAGGAGGTCGCCGAGCCCGACGTGGCGCATGTCGAAGACCTGCATCGTGAGGCTGCCGCCCTTGACCCAGTAGTTCGGCTTGACGGCGGCGATGACCCGGTCGCCCTGCTTGAGGTCGGCGGGTACGCGTGACTTCACGCTGGACCAGATCGAGAACGAGACGGTCGCGTCGTGTTCGAGGTCGCGGAGCTTGCCGTAGACGTTCCCGCCCGAGACGTTCCACTGGGTGATCTCGCCCTCGACCCAGGCCGTCCCGAGGCGGTCGATCCAGTCGCGCACCTTGCTCGCGAGGAGCCCGACGGGCCACGGGGACTCGGCGGTGGGGGGAGGGGGAACGATCGTCATGGAGCTCCGTTCGAGGGGTGGTCGACACCGGCAGGACGAGCGGCGACCCCGGTGATCGACCGGCCGCGCGGTCGCTCCCAGTACGCGACCAGTCCGGCACACCTAGACTCGTCGGGTGAGCCACATCTCCAACGGCGCCCTCGCCATCGACCTGCCGACACCGCGTGTTCCTGCGGTGCGGAACAGGCTAAAGGATACCCCCGTCAACGGACGCAAGCAGGTGCTGCTCGCGGCACCCCGCGGGTACTGCGCCGGCGTCGACCGCGCCGTCATCGCGGTCGAGAAAGCCCTCGAGCACTACGGCGCGCCCGTCTACGTCCGCAAGCAGATCGTCCACAACGTGCACGTGGTCGCGACCCTCGAGAGCCAGGGGGCCATCTTCGTCGACGAGGTCGACGAGGTCCCCCCGGGGTCGCACATCGTCTTCAGCGCGCACGGCGTCTCGCCGGCCGTCGTGAAGGGTGCGGCGGATCGCGAGCTGCAGGCCATCGACGCGACCTGCCCCCTCGTCACGAAGGTCCACCGCGAGGCCGTGCGCTTCGGCAACCAGGGCCGGCACATCATCCTGATCGGCCACGCCGGGCACGAAGAGGTCGAGGGCACGATGGGCCACGCGGCGGATCGCACCACCCTCGTGCAGAACCCGGGCGAGGTCGACGACCTCGTCGTCGCCGACCCCGACAACCTCGTCTGGCTGTCGCAGACCACCCTCAGCGTCGACGAGACGATGGAGACCGTGCGTCGACTGCGTGAGCGGTTCCCGAACATCCAGAACCCCCCGAGCGACGACATCTGCTACGCCACGCAGAACCGCCAGGTCGCCATCAAGAAGGTCGCCCAGGGCGCCGACCTCGTCATCGTCGTCGGATCGGCGAACAGCTCCAACAGCGTGCGTCTCGTCGAGGTCGCCCTCGAGCACGGCGCCAAGGCCGCCTACCGCGTCGACTACACGAACGAGATCAAGCAGGAGTGGCTCGACGGCGTCGAGACGGTGGGGGTCACCTCCGGCGCGTCGGTTCCCGAGGTGCTCGTCGACGAGGTGCTGGCCGACCTGTCGGACGCCGGCTACGTCGACGTCCACGAGGTCGTCACGGCTGAGGAAGACCTGATGTTCTCACTGCCGAAAGAGCTGCGGAAAGACGCGACGGGCCAGGTCGACGCCCGCGGCCTCGGCGGTCGCACCCGATGACCGACGACCGACCGAAGCCGCGCTACGGCGAGTACGCGCCCGAGGGCTGGGTCAACCCCGCCGCGGCCGAGGCCGACGCCGCCGAGGAGGCGCGGGTCACCGGTCAGGACGCTCGGCCCGCGGTCTCGACCGACGTCCGCCCCGGTGACGAGACCCGCACCGCGCCTCCTGCGCTCTCGACCGGGCGGCGCATCGACCGGGTGGCGACGTTCGCCCTGATCGGGCTGGGTGCCTTCGGGGCGATCCAGGCCGTCGCCCGCGTGCCCGGTTACGCGACGACGCAGCTCGCCCAGTTCGAGACGTTCGGGCTCGACCTCTCGGGGTTCGGCTCGTCCGCTGCGCTGCAGACCTTCGGGGTCGTCATGGCCGTGTTGGCCGTGACGCTGTTCGCCGTCTCGACCTGGTGGACCCTCCGGCGGCTGCGCGCCGGGCGTCTCGGCTTCGTGGTGCCCCTCGTCGCCGGTGTGGTCTTCGGCCTCGTGCAGGGCTTCGGAGCGGCGGCCATCCTGATGGGTGACCCGGCCTTCGCCGAGGCGATGCAGAGCTTCACGAACGACTACTTCTCGGGGTCGAACTGACGTCCGCCCCTAGCCTCGACGACGAAGCCCCCGAGCACTCGCTCGGGGGCTTCGTCGTGCGACCAGGAGGCGCGGGTCAGCTCGCCGACTGACCGTACGACCCGAGCTGCTTCGTCGCCTCGACGACGCGGGCGGCCATGGCGCTCTCGGCGACCTTGCCCCAGGCGCGGGGGTCGTACTGCTTCTTGTTGCCGACCTCGCCGTCGATCTTGAGGAACCCGTCGTAGTTCTTCAACACGGTGTCGGCGATGGACCGGCTGAAGGCGTACTGCGTGTCGGTGTCGAGGTTCATCTTGACAACGCCGTTCGAGACGGCCTCGGCGATCTCGGCGTCGGACGACCCCGAACCACCGTGGAAGACGAGTTCGAGGGGCTTCGCGGCGGTGCCGAACTTCTCTTGGATGCCCTGCTGGATCTCGCCGAGCAGTTCGGGACGCAGCTTGACGTTGCCCGGCTTGTACACGCCGTGCACGTTGCCGAAGGTGAGGGCGGCGATGTAGCGGCCGTGTTCGCCGAGGCCGAGCGCCTCGACCACGCGGGTGACGTCGCCCACCGTGGTGTAGAGCGCGTCGTTGGTGCCTTCGTGCTGCACGCCGTCTTCTTCGCCGCCGACGACGCCGATCTCGACCTCGAGGATGGCGTTGATGGCCTTGGTGCGCTTCAGCATGTCCTGCGCGATCGAGATGTTCTCGTCGAGCGGGACGGCCGAGCCGTCCCACATGTGCGACTGGAACAGCGGGTTGCGACCGGCTCGGACCTCTTCTTCGGAGGCGGCGATGAGCGGGAGCACGAAGCCGTCGAGGGCGTCCTTCGGGCAGTGGTCGGTGTGGAGGGCGACGGTCACCGGGTAGTTCTTCGCGACCTCGGTCGCGAACTTGGCGAAGGCGATGGCGCCCGCGGCGCGGTTCTTGACGGTGTGGCCGGCGAAGTAGTCGGCGCCGCCGGTGGTGACCTGGATGATGCCGTCGCTGCCCGCCTCGGTCAGGCCCTGCAGCACGGAGTTGATCGTCTGCGACGACGAGACGTTGACGGCGGGGTAGGCGAAGCCCTTGTTCTTCGCCTTGTCGAGCATCTCGGCGTACTGCTCGGGGGTTGCGACGGGCATTGAATCTCCTTCGATCACGGCTGGTGGCTCATCTACCCTAGTCAGCGCACGTCTGTTCGTCCTGGTCGTCGGAGCCCGGTCGGGAGGCGCGGCGCGGGTAAGATCCGGAGCATGGCTGACACGGATTCCGGAACCCTCTACTCGCACCCCGACCGCAACCTCGGCATGGAACTGGTCCGGGCCACCGAGGCGGCCGCGATCCGTTCGGCGCCGTTCATCGGCAAGGGCGACAAGAACGCCGCCGACAAGGCCGCGGTCGACGCCATGCGCAAGTTCTTGGGCACGGTGGCGTTCGACGGCGTGGTCGTGATCGGCGAGGGCGAGAAGGACGAAGCCCCGATGCTCTTCAACGGCGAGCACGTCGGCAACGGCTTCGGCCCGGCCTGCGACATCGCCGTCGACCCGATCGACGGCACGAGCCTCACCGCGGCGGGACGCATGAACGCCCTCTCGGTGATCGCCGTCAGCGACCGCGGCAGCATGTACGACCCCAGCGCCGTCTTCTACATGGACAAGATCGTCACGGGCCCCGAGGGCCGCGGCATCATCGACCTCGACCGTCCCATCGGCGAGAACATCACCGCCCTGGCCGCCGCCAAGGGCATCGCCGTCGAGGACATGCAGATCGCCGTGCTCGACCGTCCCCGTCACGCCGACCTCATCGCCGAGATCCGGGCTGTGGGCGCGTCGACCCGGCTGCTCCTCGACGGTGACGTCGCCGGGGGGATCAACGCGGCCCGTCCCGACTCCCGCATCGACATGTGCGTCGGCGTCGGTGGCACGCCCGAGGGCATCATCACGGCCTGCGCGGTCAAGGCCCTCGACGGCCTGATCCTCGCCCGCCTCGCCCCGAAGGACGACGCC
The DNA here is from genome assembly GCF_014839405.1 of Frigoribacterium sp. CFBP 13605. Classification (NCBI taxonomy): domain Bacteria; kingdom Bacillati; phylum Actinomycetota; class Actinomycetes; order Micrococcales; family Microbacteriaceae; genus Frigoribacterium; species Frigoribacterium sp. CFBP 13605. Next base: position 43,614 of record NZ_JACYNS010000013.1, read on the forward strand.
GAGCGCCAGAAGGCGATCGACGCGGGTCACGACCTCGACCGCGTCCTCGACCAGGACGACCTCGTCACGGGCGACAACGCGTACTTCGTCGCCACGGGTGTCACCGACGGCGCGCTCGTCGCGGGCGTCACGCGCAAGCAGGGCATGATCCGCACCTCGAGCATCGTGCTGCGCTCGCACTCGGGCACCATCCGCCGGGTCGAGGCCGACCACCTCGTCTCGAAGTGGTACGGCGAGAAGGCCTGATCGGCGCGACACCCGCCTGACACGACGAACGCCCGGCCTCGGCCGGGCGTTCGCCGCATCAGGGGTCAGTCGTGGTCGGTGCTGCGGTCACCGAGAGCCGACGCGAGCTCGGGGGCGGTGAGTTCTCGGGGGGACTCCTCGACGGTCGTCGGGGTCGCGAGGACCTTGGACTCGTCGAGCATGCTGAGCCGACGGGCCGACGGGAGGACCGTCCGCTCGAGCGACCCGACGAACCGGTTGTAGTCCGTGACGCCGGCGCGCAGCGACCGGCCGAGCTTGTCGACGTGGCCGGCCATGGTCGACAGTCGACCGTAGAGTTCGCGGCTGAGGTCGAAGAGCTCTTTCGCCTCGGCGGTGACGACGTCCTGTTGCCAGCTGAAGGCGACGGTCTTGAGCACCGACCAGAGGGTCACGGGCGAGGCGAGGGCGACGCGCTTCTGGAAGGCGTAGTCCATCAGGGCCGGGTCGGCCTCGAGGGCGGACGACACGAGCGACTCGCTCGGGATGAACGCGATGACCAGCTCGGGCGAGGACTCGAGCCCGGCCCAGTACGTCTTGCCCGCCAGGGCGTCGACGTGGGCCCGCAGCGCCTTGACGTGCTGCCGGACCAGCTGGTCGCGTCGTGCGCCCTCGTCGCCCGTGGCGGATGCGGGGATGGCGCTGGCCTCGAGGTAGGCGGAGAACGGCACCTTGGCGTCGACCGCGATGTTCTTGCCGCCGGGGAGGTGCACCACCATGTCGGGGCGACCGGAGCCGGCGTCCGACGAGATCGACGTCTGCACGTCGAAGTCGACGCGCTCGACGAGACCCGCTGCCTGCACGACGTTGCGCAACTGGGTCTCGCCCCAGACGCCGCGCGTGCTGTTCGACTTCAGCGCGGAGGCCAGCGACTCGGCCGTCCCGCGGAGCCGTTCACCCGATTCGGCGGCGGTGCGGAGCTGCTCGCTGAGGGCGCCGTACTGGAGGGTGCGTTCGGCTTCGAGCTCGGCCACCTTCTGCTGGACGGCCTGCAGGCTCTCGGCCACCGGGCTGAGCGCGACGAGCACCTGACCGTCGGTGCGCGCCCTCTCGGCCTCGGCGATGCGGACGTCGCGGAGGCGGTCCTGGAACTCGCGGAGGCGGTCTTCTTGCTGCGCGATCTGTCGACGGTACTGGTCGTCCTGACCTTCGAGGCGCTCGCGCGACGCGTCGGCCACGGCGCGGGCTGCGGCGAGGTCGGACGACAGGCGTGCCGTCGCCTCCGCGGCGCGGGTACGGGCGACGAGTGCCCCGACGGCGACGCCGAGGACGAGACCGAGCAGCAGGGCGAGGAACAGCGCGAGCGGAAGGGGCATGGCGGAAGTGTGGCAGCGGCCACCGACACCGGTCGGGAGTCGACGCGATGGGGTCGGGAGAGACCGACGCGCCCCGGGGGCGTCGGACTGGCGTGAGGAGGCGCCTAGCCCAAGGCCATCGGGCGTCGGTCGGCCCGGGGCACGGCGGGCGCCGTCGGCGCCCCGGCCGGCTGCAGCACCTTCACCTTGACCGACGCGATCGTCGCGAGTTCGGCCAGGTCGGAGGCACCGTGGAACAGTGCGGCGTGGGCGACGATGGCCGCGCAGGCCTCGGCGTCGGCGAGGGCGTCGTGGTGGGAGAAGACGTCGAACCCGGCGGCCGTCGCGGCGACCGGCAGCCGGTACGAGTCGAGCGAGTAGGTCTTGCGGGCGACCTGCAGGCTGCAGAGGTACGACCACGGGGGAGGGGTGAGCCCGGTCGCCGCGCAGGCGGCCTTGATGACGCCCATGTCGAAGCCGGCGTTGTGGGCGACGAAGACGTCGTCGCCGGCGAAGTCGGCGAGCAGCTCGAACTGTTCGGCCCAGCCGAAGGCGCCGACGACGTCGTTCGCGACGATGCCGTGGATGCGGGTGTTCCACTCGGAGAACTCGTCGTGCCCGGTGGGTGGCTGGATCAACCAGCCGACCTTGTCGACGACGACACCGTCGCGGACCTTGACGAGGCCGACGGAGCAGGCACTGGCGCTGCTCGAGTTTGCGGTCTCGAAGTCGATCGCGGTGAAGTCGATGGGCATTGACTCATGCTCTCACGCGCCTCCGACACCGCCTCCACAGGCGCGGTGGGCGACCGTTCCCTCCACAGCGGACCCGGTTCCGACGGCACGGCTCGGCAGGCCCGGTACGCTTGACCCTCGTGGCTCTCACTATCGCGATCGTCGGACTGCCCAACGTCGGCAAGTCCACCCTGTTCAACGCCCTGACCAAGAACCAGGTGCTGGCGGCGAACTATCCGTTCGCGACCATCGAGCCCAACGTGGGCATCGTCAACCTGCCCGACCCGCGCCTCCAGGTGTTGGCCGGTCTCTTCGGCAGCGAGAAGATCCTGCCCGCGCCGGTGTCGTTCGTCGACATCGCCGGCATCGTCAAGGGGGCGAGCGAGGGCGAGGGCCTGGGCAACAAGTTCCTGGCGAACATCCGCGAGGCCGACGCCATCGCCGAGGTCGTGCGCGGCTTCGACGACCCCGACGTCGTGCACGTCGACGGCAAGGTCGACCCCGAGAGCGACATGGGCACGATCAACACCGAGCTGATCCTCGCCGACCTCGAGACGGTCGAGAAGGCGCTCGTCCGGTACGAGAAAGAGCTGCGGCTGAAGCGCGTCGAGCCGATCGTGCACGAGACGGCCGTGGCCGCCAAGGAGGCGCTCGAGCGAGGCGAGGCGCTCTCGGCCACGAGCATCGACCTCGAGCCGATCCGCGAACTCGGGTTGCTCACGGCGAAGCCCTTCATCTACGTCTTCAACGTCGACGAGGCCGTCCTCACCGACGAGGCGCGCAAGGCCGAACTGCAGGCCCTGGTCTCGCCGGCCGAGGCCATCTTCCTCGACGCGCAGGTCGAGTCCGAGCTGATCGGCCTCGACGACGAGGACGCCGCCGAGCTGCTCGCGTCGCTCGGCCAGGACGAGTCCGGTCTCGACCAGCTCGCCCGCATCGGCTTCGAGACTCTGGGCCTGCAGACCTACCTGACGGCCGGCCCGAAAGAGACCCGCGCCTGGACGATCGGCAAGGGCTGGAAGGCCCCGCAGGCCGCCGGGGTCATCCACACCGACTTCGAGAAGGGCTTCATCAAGGCCGAGGTCATCTCGTTCGACGACCTGGTCGAGACCGGCTCCATCGCGGAGGCGCGCTCGGCCGGCAAGGCCCGCATCGAGGGCAAGGAATACGTCATGCAGGACGGCGACGTGGTGGAGTTCCGCTTCAACAACTGACCCTCCGGCTCGGGGGCGAGCGCCACTCATCTACTCTCAAGCATGAGCCAAACGGATTCCCCGCCCACCGGCACCACCTCCGGCGCCCCCGCACTGCTGCGCCTCGGCGTCCTGGCCACCTCGCGCAAGCCCGACGAGCGGCGCCTGCCGATCCACCCTGCCCACCTCGACCGCATCGATGCCGACCTGCGGGCGAACATGACCCTTGAGCGCGGCTACGGCCTGCGCTTCGGCATCCCCGACGCCGACCTCGAGCCCCTCGTGGCGATGGCCGACCGCGAGCAGATCGTCGCGGACAGCGACGTCGTCCTGCTGCCCAAGCCCCAGGCCGCCGACCTCGAGGGCCTGCGCGACGGTCAGACCCTCTGGGGCTGGCCGCACTGCGTCCAGGACCGCGAGATCACCCAGCTCGCCATCGACAAACGGCTCACCCTCATCGCGTGGGAGGCCATGAACCACTGGCAGTCCGACGGGGGCTACGGTCTGCACGTCTTCCACAAGAACAACGAACTCGCCGGCTACTGCTCGGTGCTGCACGCCCTCCAGCTCTGCGGCTCGACCGGCGACTACGGCCGTCGCCTCAGCGCCGTCGTCATCGGCTTCGGCGCCACCGCCCGCGGCGCCGTCACGGCCCTCAACGCCCACGGCATCCACGACGTGCGCGTCCTGACGAACCGCAACATCGCCGCCGTCGGCTCGCCGATCCCGTCGGTCGACATCTTCCAGTTCGAACACGACCCTGAGACGCCCGGCGCCAGCACCGTGAACACCCCCGACGGGCCGGTCGCCCTCGCTCCGTTCCTCGCCGCCGCCGACATCGTCGTCAACTGCACCCTCCAGGACCCGAACGCCCCGCTCACCTACCTGCGCGAGACCGACCTCGACGCCTTCCGCCCCGGCAGCCTCATCGTCGACGTCTCGGTGGACGAGGGCATGGGCTTCGACTGGGCCCGCGCCACGACGTTCGCCGAGCCGCTCGTCACGGTGGGCGCCACCACGAACTACTACGCCGTCGACCACAGCCCGTCGCTCCTCTGGAACTCCACGACGTGGGAGATCAGCGAAGCCCTCCTCCCGTTCCTCCGCACCGTCATGGAGGGGCCGACCTCGTGGGCGGCGTCCGACACGATCCGCCGCGCCGTCGAGATCGCGGAGGGGCGGGTCGAGAACGAGGCGATCCTCGAGTTCCAGCACCGCGCCTCCTCGTACCCGCACGCACCGCTCGACTGAGCAGAGCGCCAGGCCGGGCGGTCGCGGGGGACGGATCAGACCGCAGGAGGCGCGGCGAGGGCCGCGAGGACGCGCTCGGCCCCGAAGTCCCACGCCCCGTCGACGTCGCCGCCCAGCTGGAAGCCGCCGTTGAGCTCCATGATGACGAAGCCCGCCACCCACGCCGTGAGCGTGCGGGCGGCGTCGAGGGCCCGCTCCGGCCCGACGAGCTGCTCGCCGACCCGGAGGGCGGCGGCGCTCGCCGCGGCGCCGA
>NZ_JACYNS010000014.1:0-47140 GCF_014839405.1 Frigoribacterium sp. CFBP 13605
CGCTCGGCGGCACCGGCCGGGTCGGCGGCCACGTCGGCGACCTCGCGGCCCGAGGCCTTCGCCAGCTCGCGGAAGTGCGGCGTCAGCACCACCGGCCCGGTGGCCTGCTCGCGGAGCGACAGCGCTCCGGCGTCGAGCACGAGCGGCAGCCCCGAGGAGGCGCCGGTCGCGAAGCCGTCGCGCGTCTCGTCGTCGAGGTGGTCCGGGTCCACGCCCGAGCCGAGCAACCACGCCTGCACGCGACCCGGGCTCGTCACGGCCTCGGGCCGACGGTGCAGCACGAAGTCGGAGGCGCGGGCGGGGCCCAGGTACCGCAGCATGCCGACGCCGGTGTGCAACGCGGCCTCGACGCCGAGCACGGCGGCGCCCGGGTAGGCGCTCGAGCCGGTCACGACGCCGAGCACGCCTCGGCTGTACTTGTCGTCGTCGACCGCCGGCACGGCGGTCTGGTCGGCGGCGTCGGAGGGGGTCCAGTCGGTGAAGCGGGTGTCGGAGGTCACGCCCCGACGGTAGTCGGCCGAGCCCCGCCCGGCCCCGCCCGGCCTGCGCCCGCCGATACGGTGGGTCGATGAGCATCTCACTCCCCGGCCGCACCGTCGTCTTCGACTACGGCGAGGTGATCGCGCGGTTCCCCGACGACGCGTCGCGCCGCCGCCTCGAAGAGCTCGCGGGCGTCGACCCGGACGTGCTCTGGCCCAGCTACGGTCGCCACCGCCACGCCCTCGACCGCGGCACGCTCAGCGCCGGGGCGTACTGGCGGGCCATCGCGGCCGACACCGGCGCCGACTGGACCCGCACCCGCGTGCACGAGCTCTGGGCCGCCGACTTCCCGTCGTGGTTCGTGCCCGAGCCCGGCACGCTCGAGGTGATCGCCGACCTGGCCGACGGCGGCACGCGACTGGCGATCCTCTCGAACGCCGGTCTCGACTTCGCGTCGCCGTTCCGCCACTCGCCCCTCGGCGAGCTGTTCGAGCAGGTCTTCGTCAGCGCCGAACTCGACGACCTCAAGCCGTCGGCCACGATCTTCGAGCACGTCCTCGCCGAACTCGGAACAACGGCCGCCGACACGGTGTTCATCGACAACAGGTCCGACAACGTCGAGGCCGCCCAGGCGCTCGGGATCATCGGGCACCTGTTCACCGGGCCCGAGCCGCTCCGACGCTTCGTCGAGGGGCTCGCGACCCTCCCCACCGAAAGGCGATGACCACACTCGTGACGAACGCAGCACAGACGGCACCCGCCCCCACGACCCCCTCCGACTCCCCCGTCGGCCTCTTCGACCCCATCACCCTGCGCGGCCAGGCCTTCCGCAACCGCCTCTGGGTCGCGCCGATGTGCCAGTACTCGGCCGAGCTCGAGGACGGCGTCCCCACCGACTGGCATCTCGTCCACCTGGGCTCGCTCGCCCGAGGAGGCGCGGGTGCGGTCATCGCCGAGGCCACGTCGGTCACGCCCGAGGGTCGCATCTCGCCGCAGGACCTCGGTCTCTGGAACGACGCCCAGGTCGAGGCGTTCCGCCCGATCACGTCCTTCATCCGCTCGCAGGGTTCCGTGCCCGGCGTCCAGCTCGCGCACGCCGGCCGCAAGGCCTCGACCTTCCGCCCGTGGAGCGAGACGCAGGGCACCGTCCCCGCCGAGCAGGGCGGCTGGACCACGGTCGCTCCGTCGGCCGTCGCCTTCGAGGGCTACGACGAGCCCGTCGCGTTGACCACCGAGGCGGTGAGCGACCTCGTCGAGGCGTTCCGCGTCGCCGCGCGCCGCTCGATCGACGCCGGCTTCGAACTGATCGAACTGCACGCCGCCCACGGCTACCTGCTGCACCAGTTCCTCTCGCCGCTGAGCAACTCGCGCGAGGACCAGTACGGCGGGTCGCTCGAGAACCGTGCGCGCTTCCTGCTCGAGGTCGTCGCGGCCGTCCGGGCCGAGGTCGGCGACGAGTACCCGTTGCTCGTCCGTTTCTCGGCCACGGACTGGGCCGACGGCGGCTGGGACGAGGACGACACCGCCACCGTCGCGGCCTGGGCGCACGAGGCCGGCGCCGACCTGTTCGACATCTCGACCGGCGGCCTCGTCGCGGGCGTGAGCATCCCCGTGGGCCTCGGCTACCAGGTGCGCTTCGCCGAGCACGTCCGGACGCAGGGGCGCGTCGAGACCGGCGCCGTCGGCCTCATCGTCGGCGCCGAGCAGGCGAACGAGGTCGTGGCCAGTGGCCAGGCCGACGTCGTGCTGATGGCGCGCGAGTTCCTGCGCGACCCGCACTTCCCGCTCCGCGCCGCGGCCGAGCTCGGGATCGAGCTCGACTACACGCCGCCGCAGTACCAGCGGGCACCGTTCCGCGCGCACTGAACCGGGCGCGGCCGGCCGAGCACGGCCAGCCGCCCGGGGGCCGTGACGGTCCCGGACGACGCGACCCGCGCCTCCTCACCCCTCGGGGTCAGGAGGCGCGGGTCGTGTCGTCTGCGCGGGCTCGCTCAGCGACGCCGGGTCGCGTCCTGGACCTCGCCGATCAGCTCTTCGAGGATGTCCTCGAGGAACAGCACGCCGCGCGTGGCACCGGTTTCGTCGAACGAGCGGGCGACGTGGACGCCGCTGCGGCGCATGGTCGCCAAGGCGTCCTCGAGCTCGGTCCCCTGGAAGATCGAGATCAGCTGACGGATGCGCTTCGGCGGCACCGGGTCGGCGAACTCGTCCTCGTCGAGGTCGATGACGTCCTTGAGGTGCAGGTACCCCGTGGGGTCGCCGCCGTCGTCGACCAGCACGTACCGCGAGAAGCCGCGTTGGGCGACCGCCCGCTCGACGTCGTGCGGCGTGGCGTCCTCGGGCAGGGTGACGAGCTCGGCCATCGGGACGGCCGTCTGCGCGACGGTCTTCTCGGTGAACTCGAACGCCGCGCGCACCGTGCCGGTCGCGTCGGTGATCATGCCCTCGCGCTGCGACTGGGCGACGATCGTCGCGACCTCGTCGACCGTGTAGGCGCTGGTCGCCTCGTCCTTTGGCTCGACCTTGAAGGCCCGCAGCACGGCGTTGGCCGAGTGGTTGAGGGCCAGCACGACCACGTGCAGCACGCGCGCGATCGCCACGAGCGGCGGGGCCAGCAGGAGGGCGGCGCGGTCCGGGAGCGAGAACGAGATGTTCTTCGGCACCATCTCGCCGAACACGACGTGCAGGAACGACACGAGCACGAGCGTGATGACGAAGCCGACGACGCTGACCAGCTCGGGGCTGAGCCCGGTCCAGGCGAGCGGCCCCTCGAGCAGGTGGTGGATCGACGGCTCGGACACGTTGAGGATCAGCAGCGAGCAGATGGTGATGCCGAGCTGCGTCGTCGCGAGCATCATCGTCGCGTGTTCCATGGCCCACAGCGTGGTCTTCGCCGCGCGACTGCCGGCCTCGGCCTTGGGCTCGATCTGCGAACGACGAGCCGAGATGACGGCGAACTCGGCGGCCACGAAGAACGCGTTGCCGGCCAGCAACACGACGAGCCAGACGATGCCCCACCAGTCGCTGCTCATCGGGTCACCTCTTTCGTGCGGACCGCGCGACGGTCGTCCTCGACGCCCGTGCGCACCTTCTCGGGGAGCACCTTCGGGTCGCGTCGGCCCGACCGGTCGCGCTCGTCACGCCCGTCGCGGCGGCCCGGCTCGGTCGCCGTGGCCTCGACCACGTCGTCGGGCGTGGGAGTGAAGCGGATGCGATCGATGCGCCGGCCGTCGAGCCGCTCGACGCGGAACGCGCCGTCGTCGGTCTCGACGACGTCGCCGACCTTGGGCAGGCGGCCCAGCTCGCTCATCAGCCAGCCGCCGACGGTCTCGTAGGGGCCGTCCTCCGGCACCTTGACCGAGGCGCGCTCGAGCAGCTCGTCGGGACGCAGCAGACCGGGGAAGGTCAGCCAGTTGCGCGACCGGACGACGTCGACCCGGCTGCGGTCGTGTTCGTCGCTGACCTCGCCGACCAGCTCCTCGATGAGGTCCTCGAGGGTCACGACACCGGCGGTGCCGCCGTACTCGTCGACGACGACGGCCATCTGGTAGCCGCGACCCCGCACCTCGCCCAGCAGGTTGTCGAGGGTCATCGTCTCGGGGACGCGGACGGCATCGGTCAGCAACGCGGACACGGGCACGTCGGCCCGCTTCTCGCGCGGCACCGAGACGGCCTGCTTGACGTGGACCAGGCCCACGACGTCGTCGATGCCGTCGTCGGTCACCGGGAACCGCGAGTAGCCGGTGCGTCGCGCCAGTTCGAGGACGGTCTCGGCGGAGTCGCCGCGCGCGACGGTCGAGAGCCGGGGCCGCGGGGTCATGACGTCGGACGCGGTGTGGTCGCTGAACACGAGCGTGCGGGCGAGCAGGGTCGCCGTGTCACGGTCGAGGCTGCCCTCCGTGGCCGAGCGTCGCACCAGCGACGACAGCTCTTCAGCCGTCCGGGCACCCGACAGCTCTTCTTTCGGTTCGATGCCCATGGCGCGCAGCACGGCGTTGGCCGTGTTGTTGAGCAGGGCGACCGCGGGCTTGAAGACCGTGGTGAACAACACCTGGAACGGGATGACCAGCTTGGCCGTCTTCAGCGGCAGGGCCAGGGCGAAGTTCTTGGGCACGAGCTCGCCGATGATCATCGACAGCAGGGTCGCGACGACGATCGAGACGATCGGGGCACCGACCGCGACGACCCCCTCGGGCACGCCGACCGCGGTGAGCGGCGGCGACAGGAGGCGCGAGATCGCGGGCTCCATCGTGTAGCCGGTCAGCAGGGTCGTCAGTGTGATGCCGAGCTGGGCGCTCGACAGGTGCGTCGACGTGATGCGCAGCGCCCCGATGGTCGGGGCGAGCCCCTTCTCACCTCGGGACTGACGGGCCTCGAGGTCGGACCGGTCGAGGTTCACCAGCGAGAACTCGCTGGCGACGAAGAGTCCGGTGCCCACGGTGAGCAGCAGGCCGAAGGCGAGCAGTATCCACTCGTTCACCGGGTTCCGTCACCCCGCTCGGAGGGCATGGCGCCCGAGGTCGGGAGGCGCGGCGTGCGATGGTGCGTGGGTGCGGTCGTCTGAGACGGAGGGTCATCCATAGACGGGAGATCTTACGGCACGTGCACGCTTTCCGTCGCGCGACCTCGGCCCCGTCTCACCAGCTGACGGGGAGCGCCTTGCCCTCTTCGTAGCCCGCCGCCGACTGGACGCCGACGAGCGCTCGCTCGGCGAACTCGGGGACCGACCGAGCCCCCGCGTAGGTGAACGAGCTGCGGACGCCCGAGGTGATCATGTCGAGGAGGTCCTCGACTCCGGGACGCAGCGGGTCGAGGTAGATCTTCGACGACGAGATGCCCTCGGCGAAGAGCGTCTTGCGGGCCAGTTCGTAGGGGTCGAGGCGCTCGAAGCGACCGCGTACGGCCTTGGTCGAGGCCATGCCCCAGCTCTCTTTGTAGAGGCCGCGCTCGTCGCTCGCCAGCTCGCCCGGCGCTTCGATGGTGCCGGCGAACCACGATCCGATCATCACCGACGACGCACCCGCCGCGAGGGCGAGCGCGACGTCGCGGGGGTAGCGCACCCCGCCGTCGGCCCAGACGTGCGCGCCGAGGGAACGGGCGGTGGCGGCCGTCTCGAGCACGGCCGAGAACTGGGGACGGCCGACGGCCGTCATCATGCGGGTGGTGCACATGGCGCCCGGCCCGACGCCGACCTTGACGATCGAGGCGCCGGCCGCGACGAGGTGGCGGACGGCCTCCTCGGTGACCACGTTGCCGGCGACGATCGGCAGGCCCAGGCCGAGGGCCGAGACCGCCTTGACGGCCCGGATCATGCCGTCCTGGTCGCCGTGGGCCGTGTCGATCACGAGCACGTCGACGCCCGCGGCGGCGAGTGCCCTCGCCTTGCCGGCGACGTCGCCGTTGATGCCGACCGCCGCGGCGACGCGCAGCCGACCGTCGGCGTCGACCGCGGGCTGGTAGATCGTCGATCGCAGCGCGCTCTTGCGGCTCACCGTGCCGACGACCCGACCGTGCCGCAGCACGGGCGCGAAGTGGATGTCGGCCGCGACCATGCGGTCGAACGCGTCTCGGGGGCTGTCGACGTCGTCCGCGTCGAGCGAGGTCAGGGCGCCGTGCAGCAGGTCGCCGAGCACCGCGTCCCGCGGGGCCGTGGCCAGGCGCGAGGTGGCGATGCAGCCGAGGTACGCCCCCGTGCCGTCGTGCAGGACGATGCCGTGGCCCTCGACGGCCGGGACGACGGACAGCGCCTGCTCGACGGTCTGCCCCGCGTCGAGCGAGTAGGGCGTGTCGTAGTCGACGGGCTGGTCCTTGACCCAACGGATCGCGGCGTCGAGGTCTTGCAAGTGCATGTCCTGCGGCAACACGCCGAGGCCGCCCCGACGCGCCAGCGTCGCCGCCAGGCGCGGGCCCGTGACCGAGTTCATGTTGGCCGACACGATCGGGATCGTGGCACCGGTGCCGTCGCCCGGGGAGAGGGACACGTCGAGCCTGCTGGTGATCGACGACCGGCTCGGGACGAGGAACACGTCGGAGTAGGTCAGATCGTGCGTGGGGGTCGTCTCGTAGAACCGCATGGGTCCACGGTAATCCCTGTGAGTCGTCCCGCCGAGGACCGGCCGTTTGCGCTTAAGGTGGAGGAGGTGGGCGTCGCAGCCCACGCACTGATCAACAATCAACGGAGAGTGGGCGATCGGCTGTGTCAAGCCACGTGACCGGTACAACTGACGACGGCGCTGCAGCCGAGTTCGGGGCCAACGAGTGGCTCGTCGACGAGCTCTACGAGCAGTGGGTGGTCGACAAGAACTCGGTCGACGAGTCGTGGTGGCCGATCCTCGAGGCCTACACGCCGCCCGAGGGCGGATCAGCCCCCACGTCGCCCGCCGCCCCGTCCGTCGAGACCGCACCCGCGCCTCCTGCGTCGTCCGCTGCCGCTCCGGTCGCTGAGGCGACCGCACCCGCCGCCGCTGCGACCGCCGTCCAGAAGGCCGCCGCGCGCACCACCTCGGTCGAGCCGGCGGCGAAGCCGATCCCGGCCCAGGTGCCCGACAAGGCCAAGGCGAAGCCCGCCACGGCCGGCGAGCAGCCCACGCCCGAGGCCGAGAACGTGGTCTCACCGCTGCGCGGCATGGCCAAGTCCCTCGCCACGAACATGGACGCCAGCCTCACCGTGCCCACCGCGACGAGCGTCCGCACGATCCCGGCGAAGCTGATGATCGACAACCGCATCGTCATCAACAACCACCTCAAGCGCGCCCGCGGCGGCAAGGTGTCGTTCACCCACCTGATCGGTTGGGCCCTGGTCCAGGCCCTGAAAGAGTTCCCCAGCCAGAACGTCTTCTACGACGAGGTCGACGGCAAGCCGTCGGTCGTCACCCCCGCGCACGTCAACCTCGGCCTCGCGATCGACATCCCGAAGCCCGACGGCACCCGGGCCCTGCTCGTTCCCGGCATCAAGAAGGCCGAAGAGATGCACTTCGGCGAGTTCCTGACCGCCTACGAGGACATCGTCAAGCGCGCCCGCGACAACAAGCTCGCCGCGGCGGACTTCCAGGGCAACACGATCTCGCTGACCAATCCCGGCGGCATCGGCACCGTCCACAGCGTGCCCCGCCTGATGAAGGGCGCGGGCGCCATCATCGGTGCCGGTGCACTCGACTACCCGGCCGAGTTCCAGGGGTCGGCCTCGAAGACGCTCGTCGAACTGGGCATCGGCAAGACCATCACGCTCACCAGCACCTACGACCACCGGGTCATCCAGGGCGCGGGCTCGGGCGAGTTCCTCAAGAAGGTGCACGAGCTGTTGATCGGTCAGCGCGGCTTCTACGAGGACATCTTCGCGGCGCTGCGCATCCCCTACGAGCCGATCCACTGGAACGCCGACATCAACGTCAACCTGGCCGAGCGCGTCAGCAAGACGGCCCGCGTCCAAGAGCTGATCAACAGCTACCGCGTGCGCGGCCACCTGATGGCCGACATCGACCCGCTCGAGTACCGCCAGCGCACGCACCCCGACCTCGCGATAGAGAGCCACGGGCTCACCTTCTGGGACCTCGACCGCGAATTCGTCACCGGTGGCCTGGGCGGCCGCACCCACGCCCTCTTGCGCGACATCCTCGGCATCCTGCGCGACTCGTACTGCCGCACCATCGGCGTCGAGTACATGCACATCCAGGATCCTGCGCAGCGCAAGTGGATCCAGGACCACCTCGAGGTGCCCTACACGAAGCCCTCGCACGACGAGCAGATGCGCATCCTCGCGAAGCTCAACGAGGCCGAGGCCTTCGAGACCTTCCTGCAGACGAAGTACGTCGGCCAGAAGCGCTTCAGCCTCGAGGGCGGCGAGTCCACCATCTCGCTGCTCGACACGGTCATGCAGCACGCCGCCCGCGAAGGCCTCGACGAGGTCGCCATCGGCATGGCCCACCGCGGCCGCCTCAACGTGCTGACGAACATCGCCGGCAAGACCTACGGTCAGATCTTCCGCGAGTTCGAGGGCACGCAAGACCCCAAGACCGTGCAGGGCTCGGGCGACGTCAAGTACCACCTCGGCACCGAGGGCGAGTTCACGAGTGCCGTCGGCGAGACCATCCCCGTGTACCTGGCCGCGAACCCGTCGCACCTCGAGGCCGGAGACGGCGTGCTCGAGGGCATCGTGCGCGCCAAGCAGGACCGTGGGACGCCCGGGGCCTTCAGCACGCTGCCGATCCTGATCCACGGTGACGCGGCCATGGCCGGCCAGGGCGTCGTGGTCGAGACGCTGCAGATGTCGCAGCTGCGCGGTTACCGCGTCGGCGGCACCATCCACATCGTCATCAACAACCAGGTGGGCTTCACCACCCCGCCGTCCGAGTCGCGCACGTCGGTGTACTCGACCGACGTCGCCAAGACGATCCAGGCTCCGATCTTCCACGTGAACGGCGACGACCCCGAGGCCGTGGCCCGCGTCGCCGAGCTCGCGTTCTCGTACCGTCAGCAGTTCAAGCGCGACATCGTCATCGACCTCGTGTGCTACCGCCGACGCGGTCACAACGAGGGAGACGACCCCTCGATGACACAGCCGCTGATGTACAACCTCATCGAGCAGAAGCGCTCGGTGCGCACCCTCTACACCGAGGCCCTCGTCGGCCGTGGCGACATCACGCAGGACGAGTACGACGGCGCCCACCGGGACTTCCAGGAGCGCCTCGAGCGCGCCTTCGCCGAGACGCACGCCGCGCAGACCGGGTCGACCCCCGTCGTGACGAACGACGACGGCGACGTCGCCGACCTCGAGCGTCCCGTGGCCCAGCAGGACGACGCCCGGGGCGAACCCGAGACCACGGGGGTGTCGCTCGAGCTCGTCCACGACATCGGTGACGCCCACGACAACCCGCCGGCCGGGTTCTCGGTCCACCCCAAGCTGCAGCAGCTGCTCAAGAAGCGCGTCGACATGAGCCGCAACGGCGGCATCGACTGGGCCTTCGCCGAGCTGCTGGCCTTCGGCTCGCTGCTCACCGAGGGCACCCCCGTGCGCCTCGCGGGCCAGGACAGCCGACGCGGCACCTTCGTGCAGCGGCACTCGGTGCTGCACGACCGTGAGAACGGCCAGGAGTGGCTGCCGCTGCAGAACGTCGCCGACAACCAGGCGAAGCTCTGGATCTACGACTCGCTGCTCAGCGAGTACGCGGCCATGGCGTTCGAGTACGGCTACTCGGTCGAGCGGGCCGACGCGCTCGTGCTGTGGGAGGCGCAGTTCGGCGACTTCAGCAACGGCGCCCAGACGGTCATCGACGAGTTCATCTCGTCGGCCGAGCAGAAGTGGGGTCAGCGTTCGAGCGTCGTGCTGTTGCTGCCGCACGGCTACGAGGGGCAGGGCCCCGACCACTCGTCCGCCCGCATGGAACGCTTCCTGCAGCTCTGCGCCGAGGACAACATGACGATCGCGCGGCCGTCGACACCCGCGTCGTACTTCCACCTGTTGCGCCGTCAGGCCTACGCCCGCCCGCGTCGTCCGCTCGTGGTCTTCACCCCGAAGGCCATGCTGCGGCTGCGAGGAGCGACCAGCGGGGTCGACGCCTTCACCTCGGGTCGCTTCGAGCCGGTGCTCGACTGCACTAGGGTCTCCGAGCCCGAGTCGACCAAGCGCGTCGTGCTGCACAGCGGCAAGATCCACTACGACCTCTCGACCGAGCTCGACAAGCGAGGCGTGCAGAACGACGTCGCGCTCGTCCGCCTCGAGCAGCTCTACCCGCTGCCCCTCGACGAGATCCGCCGCGTGCTCGACCGCTACCCGTCCGCCGAACTCGTCTGGGCGCAAGAAGAGCCCGAGAACCAGGGGGCCTGGCCGTTCGTCGTGCTCGAGCTGCAGAAGCACCTCGATCGACAGATCCGCGTGGCGTCGCGTCCCGCGTCGGCTTCGCCGGCCGCCGGCTCGAACAAGGCGAGCGCTGCGCAGCAGGCGACCCTGATCGCCGAGGCACTCGACCTGTAGGCGGTCCTCGCCCGCACGACCGTGGCCGCGCCTCCTTCAGGAGGCGCGGCCACGGTCGTCTCGCGCGTCGGCAACTCAGGAGAAACGTGCCCGCCGGGGACTGTCCTGGGCGGAACGGCGGCAAGAGTCCTGACTTGCCGACGCGGATCGATTCGGGGCCGCGGGACGGGCCGACGGACGGCGCTTGCACCGGCCCCGGTCCGCCCGGGTTCGAGTCCGCGCCCCGCTGTCGGCAACTCAGGACTCCTGCTGCCGCAGCGGGCGCAGACACCCCGATGTGCAGCCGTTCTCCGGAATTGCCCACACACACGCCTGCGACGAACGGCGCCCGCATCGACATCGCACCGGCACCGGCACCGGCACCGGCACCGGCACCGGCACCGGCATCGGCATCGGCATCGGCATCGATGGTCGACCCCGGGAGCGGACCCGTGCCGCCTGTCGGCAATTCAGGACTCCTGCGAGCGCAGTCCCAGTCGAGCCGCGTCACGACGACACCGGCCAGGAGTTACCGGCGCACGACGCACGAGGCACGACGCGTCACCCGCGACACCGCTGGCCGCGGAGGGAGTCGGCACCGCGGCGAGGGATCGCGCCTCAGGGCTGGGCCGTCACCGGGACGGCGCGGCCAGCACCGGGAGGGCGGTCAGCGTCAGGAGGCGACGGGACCGCCGCGGTCAGATGAGCTTCGAGTAGCGGACGCCGGCCTCGTGGTAGCCGCGCTTGCGGTAGAAACGGTTGGCCGAGTCGGTCGCGGCAGCCGAGACGGCGTTGAGAACGCGCGCCTGGTGCCCGCGGGCCCAGGACTCGAAGTGCCCCAGCAGGTACGAACCGACGCCGTCGCGGCGGGCCTCGGCCGACACGACGAGCAGCAGGAGCTCGGCCGTCGGCGCGTCGTCGTTGTACGCCCACACCACGTGACCGCCGGCCACGGCGGTGATGCGCCCGTCGTCGCCACGGACGACCCACGTCTCGTGCCCCGCGTCGGCCGTGAGCCGCGTCAGGCGCGCGGACAGGACGTCCGCGTCGAGCGTGTAACCGAGCAGGCCGATCAACGACACGAGGTCGTCGAGGTCGCTGGTGGTCGGGATGCCGAGGGGCTGCACCGTTGCGGTCATGCCACGACGCTAGCGCAGCCGTTCGTCATGTGACGACCGGCCGGGCACGGAGCGCGACGACTAGCGGTGGGCGGACTGCAGCTCGCGCAGGCGCGCGAGCACCGTGGCACGCAGGTCTTCGGGTGCCGTCTCGCGGCAGGCCCGCTGGACGGCCTCGGTCAGCACGACGCCGACCTTGTGCTCGCCCGAGCAGTCGCCGCAGTTCGCCATGTGCTCGCGGATGTCGGCCGCGTCCTCGCGGCACAACTCGTTGTGCAGGTAATCTTCGAGCTCGGCCTTGGCCTTGGTGCAACCACAGTCGGTCATTTCTTTCCGCCCTTCGACGAGCCGACGGGAACGGCGATGCCACGATCGCGTGCGTAGTCGGCGAGGAGTTCACGGAGCAGGCGACGGCCGCGGTGCAGGCGGCTCATCACGGTGCCCACGGGGGTCTTCATGATGTCGGCGATCTCTTGGTACGAGAAGCCTTCGACGTCCGCGAAGTACACGGCCATGCGGAAGTCTTCGGGGACCTTCTGCAGGGCGTCCTTCACGGCGCTGTCGGGGAGGTGGTCGATCGCCTCGGCCTCGGCCGAGCGGGTGGAGCCGGAGGCGCGGGTCGCGGACTCGGCGCCGCCCATCTGCCAGTCTTCCAACTCGTCGATCGTGCCCTGGTACGGGTCGCGCTGCTTCTTGCGGTACGTGTTGATGAACGTGTTGGTCTGGATGCGGTAGAGCCAGGCCTTGAGGTTCGTGCCCTGCTGGAACTGCGCGAACGCCGCGTAGGCCTTGACGAACGTCTCTTGCACGAGGTCGCTCGCGTCGGCCGGGTTGCGCGTCATGCGCATGCCCGCGGCGTAGAGCTGGTCCATGAACGGCAGCGCCTGTTCTTCGAACAGGGCGCGCTTCTCGGCGTCGGCGTCGACCGCCTCGAGGGCGGCGTCGACGTCGGCCTCGGTCGGTTCGACGGCGGCGGTCGGTGTGGGCTCGTGGCCCTCGGGGGTGCTCATCAGGGCCGATTCTAGTTCGGCGACGGTGATTTCCCTCGGTGCGAGTGCGACAGGCACAGGTCCTCCAGGTTCTTGCTGCATTACTGTGGTGAACCGATGCAGGTGTACAGGTATTCCGGGCCCGAGTTCTCTCCCTACGGCGACGGGAAGGTTCCCGAGGTCGACGAGGGGCGCTGGGTCGCGCCCACCGCCTCCGGGCCGTTGCGCGCCTCCTCGTCCCTGCCCGGGTCGAAGTCCCTGACGAACCGCGAACTCGTGCTGTCGGCGCTCGCCTCGTCGCCGTCGACGCTGCGGCTGCCGCTCCACTCCCGCGACACGGCGCTCATGATCGAGGCGCTCAAGGCCCTGGGCACGACGGTCGCCGAGTTCCCGAACGACTCCCCCTTCGGCCCCGACCTGGTCGTCACGCCCGGCGAACTGCAGGGCGGCGCGACGATCGACTGCGGCCTGGCCGGCACGGTCATGCGCTTCCTGCCCCCGGTCGCCGCACTCGCCCTCGGACCGGTCACCTTCGACGGCGACGCCGGAGCCCGCAAGCGCCCCATGCGCACGACGATCGACGCCCTGCGCTCCCTCGGCGTCGAGGTGAACGACGACGGCCGGGGCGCGCTGCCCTTCAGCCTCTACGGCACCGGCGAGGTCGAGGGCGGCGACGTCGAGATCGACGCGTCGGCCTCGAGCCAGTTCGTCTCGGGGCTGCTGCTCTCGGCCCCGCGCTTCGAACGCGGCCTCACCCTGACCCACACCGGCGAACGCCTGCCGAGCCTGCCCCACATCGAGATGACGATCGACGCGCTCGCCCAGCGCGGGGTCGAGGTCGCCTCGCCCGCCGTCGGCACCTGGATCGTGCCGCCGACGCCGATCGCAGGGCGCGAGGTCGTCATCGAACCCGACCTGTCGAACGCGGCGCCGTTCCTCGTGGCCGCCCTGGTCGCGGGCGGCACCGTGTCCATCCCGCACTGGCCCGCCGACACGACCCAGGTCGGGGCCGACCTGATCGACCTGCTGCCGCTCTGGGGTGCGTCCGTCACGCTCGACGGCGACACCCTCACCGTCGACGGCGGCGTGGGCCTCGTCGGCGGCGGCTCGCTGCCCGGCGTGGACGTCGACCTGTCCCGCGGTGGCGAGCTCGCCCCGGCGCTGGTCGCCCTCGCCGCCCTCGCGTCGGGCCCGAGCACGATCACCGGCATCGGCCACCTGCGCGGCCACGAGACCGACCGCCTCGCGGCCCTCGCCGCCGAGATCAACGCCCTCGGAGGCGCGGTGACCGAACTCGAGGACGGCCTGCGCATCGAGCCGTCCCCGCTTCACGCGGGCCAGTGGCGCACCTACGAGGACCACCGCATGGCGACGGCGGCGGCGATCATCGGCCTCGCGGTCGAGGGGGTCGAGCTCGACGACGTCCGGGTCGTCGGCAAGACGCTGCCGCAGTTCGTCGAGTTGTGGGACGAGATGCTCGGCCGGTCCGTCCGCCAGAGCCCCGCCGACATCGACCTGCTCGGCTTCCTCTAGGCGCCGGGCCGACGACGATGAGCAGGGCACGGCGCAGGACGAGCGGGGCACGGTCGACGATGAGCGAGGCACGATGAGCTGGTGGAGCGACGGCGACGACGCCGAGGACGAGGGCGACTACGCCCGGTACGACGAGAGCTCGGTGCGGGTGCGCCCGAACCCCAAGGGCAACAAGCCGCGCACCAAGCAGCGCCCGGCCTACGCGAACGCCGAGGAGGGCGTCGTCTGGACGGTCGACCGTGGCCGCTACGGCGTGCTGATGGACGCCGGCACCCCCGACGAACGCGAGATCACGACGGCGCGGGCCCGCGAGCTCGGCAAGAAGAGCGTCGTGACCGGTGACCGCGTCGGCGTCGTCGGGGACACGAGCGGCTCCGAGGGGTCGCTCGCCCGCATCGTCAAGGTGCACGACCGCTCGACCCTGCTGCGGCGCAGCGCCGACGACAGCGACGCCGTCGAGCGCGTCATCGTCGCCAACGCCGACCAGATGCTGATCGTCGTCGCCGCCGCCGACCCCGAGCCCCGGCCCCGCCTGGTCGACCGCTACATGGTGGCGGCGTTCGACGCGGGGGTCGAACCGATCCTCTGCATCACCAAGACCGACCTCGCCGACCCGGCACCGTTCGCGGCGCACTTCTCGTGCTTCGACCTGCGCATCGTCACGACGACCTCGACCTCGTTCGACGAGGTCGCACCCGGCGGGCAGGTCTCCCCCGCGCTCGACGAGCTGCGCGGCGTCCTCGACGGCCACGTGACCGTCACGGTCGGCCACTCGGGCGTCGGCAAGTCGACCCTCGTCAACGCCCTGACCGGGTCGCGTCGCGAGGTGGGCGTGGTCAACGCGGTCACCGGTCGCGGACGGCACACCTCGTCGTCGACCGTGTCGTTCAAGGTGCCGACCGGCGGCTGGATCGTCGACACCCCCGGCGTGCGGTCGTTCGGACTCGGGCACGTCGACCCCGAGAACATCCTCAAGTCGTTCGCGGCGCACGCGATCCCGGCCGAGGGCGAGCCGGTCGACGGCATCCCGCTGGCCGAGGCCCACGACTGGGAGATCGTCGACCGCATCGAGGCCGGCGAGCTCGGCGACGTCGGCCGCGAACGGCTCGAGTCGCTGCAGTCGCTGCTCGCGTCCAAGGGCGGCGTGAGCGCGCGCGACCTCGCGGCCGCGGCCGACGACGCCCGCAGCGACGAACTCGGCTAGCGCGCCGCCGCGTCGCACCGCACTCGGTCGCTCGGCGCCGGCCGATCCGCGCCGGGGCCGACCGCGCGACATCGCACCGCGTCTCGTGCAGCACACCTGGACTAGTCGCGGTGCCGTGCACGAAACGCGGTGCAGTGAAGTGCGGGGCGGGCCGGGGCGGACCGGGGCGGCGGTGAGGTGCGGCGCGGGGCCTTGCGGTGCGGCGCGGGGCGGGCCGGGGGGCGGTGCAGGAGGCGCGGGGCGGGCCGGGGCGGCGGTGCGGTGGGTGCAGGAGGCGCGGGCCGGGCCGGCGGACAGGGCGCGGTCGAGCAGGGCGGGCTGGGTACGCTGACGGGGTGACCGATGCTGCCGAGCCGACCCGCGCCTCCTCGTCCGACCGATCCACCGGGACGCCCTGGGCGGACGACCTGGCGCTCGCGCTCGAGCTGGCCGACCTGGCCGACGCGATCAGCACCGAGCGGTACCGGTCGGCCGACCTGCACGTGTCGCTCAAGCCCGACCGCTCGCACGTGACCGACGCCGACCAGGCCGTCGAGCGGGCGATCCGCGACCGGGTCGCCGCCGCGCGGCCCGACGACACCTTCTACGGCGAGGAGTACGGCCACGACGCTCCCTCGCACCGCCAGTGGGTGGTCGACCCGATCGACGGCACGGCGAACTTCCTGCGCGGGGTGCCGGTCTGGGCGGCGTTGATCTCGCTCGTCGTCGACGGGGTGCCCGTGGTGGGCGTGGTCAGTGCTCCCGCGCTCGGCCGGCGCTGGTGGGCGACGCAGGGCGGCGGGGCGTTCTCGACCGAACATGACGGGCCGCTGCGGGTGTCGGGCGTGCGCGACCTGGCCGACGCGTCCCTGAGCTTCAACGGGCTCGAGTACTGGATCGACGCCGGGCGCCTGCCGCAACTGCTCGACCTGACGAGCCGCGTCTGGCGGACGCGGGCGTACGGCGACTTCTGGTCGTACATGCTCGTCGCCGAGGGCGCGCTCGACGTCGCGGGCGAGTTCGACCTGCAGCCCTACGACATGGCGGCCGTGGCGGTCGTCGTCGAGGAGGCCGGCGGACGTTTCACCAGTGCCGACGGCCGGCCGGGGCCCTGGCACGGCACCGCGATGGCGACGAACGGACTGCTGCACGAGAGCGTCCTCGGGGTCGTGGCCGCGCCTCCTGCCTGACCGGCACCGGCGGCCGAGGTTCATCCCTGCGACGGAGGGCGACTCAGCCCTGCGCTTATGTTCACGCAACGTGCGGGCGGCTTGACTGATCACACGACGTCACCGGCTCCGCACAGGGGCACCGAGCAGCTCGGGCAGGGTCGTCAGGGGCCCCGCCGCCCGTGTCCCTGCACGGGCGGCCGGGCCTCGCCAACCGCGTCACCGACCGCGTCACCAGCCGATCGAAAGGCCCATCATGTTCGTCACGCCCGCCGTCTCCGTCTCCGCCACCACCAGCACGGTCGCCGGCTCGATCGACCCCGCCTCGATCGCCCTGCCGACCACGCGTCAGGTCGACGTCACGAGCTACGTCGTCGAGGCCTTCGCCCGCCTCTGACCCGACCGTCACCCGGCGGCTCGCCTCCCGACGATCCGCCACGATCCGCCGCCCGACGGTCCGACGACCCGGGAGTCGCGGCCACCCGAGGAGGCGCGGGTCGCCTCCCCGACAGCGATCGCCGGCTACGAGGCCGCGGCCCCCTCGCCCACGCGCCCCTTCTTGCGGGCGCGCAGGTCCATCAGCCCGAGCACGAGCGCCACGGACACCAGGGCGATCGTGACGAAGAAGCCGTTGCGGTACGCCTCGTGGTAGACGTCGAGGTTCGCCCCGTCCGCTCCCCCGGAGCCGGCGATGACCGAGTAGAACGTCGAGACCGCCGCCGCCGTGCCGATGGCCGTGCCGGCCCGCTGGCCGACCTGCCCCATCGAACCGGCGACGCCGCCCATCTCGACGGGCACCTCGGCCAGCGTCAGCGTCTGGTTGGGCGAGATGACGAAGCCGCCGCCGGTGCCGGCGATCAGCATGCCGATGCCCATGGCATAGGGCGTGCTGTCGCGCGGAGTGAGCACGGCCGCGAGCAGCAGGGCGACGAAGCCCACCGCGACCAGGACCAGCCCGAGGACGACGAGGCTGCGGCCGAACCGGTCGACGAGGCGTCCGCCGTAGAACGCCGCGACGGCACTGGTCAGGGCGAACGGGATGGTGACCATGCCGGCGTAGACGGGTTCGAGGCCGAGCCCCTGCTGCAGGTACAGGGTCGTCAGCAGGAAGGTCGCGGGCAGGGCGCAGAAGTAGACCGTCGCGATCAGGGTGCCGTTGCGGTACGACGCGAGCGAGAACAGGCTGAAGTGCACGACGGGTGACTTGCCCCGGGCCTTGTAGCGCTGCTCCCACCAGACGAACGCGGCGCCGAAGCCGACGAAACCGATCAGGAAGAGCCAGCGCAGCGGGTCGTCGCCCTGTCCGGTGGTCAGCACGAACGGCAGCATCAGGGTGAAGATCGTCAGGCCGAGCAGCACGATGCCGAACAGGTCGAGCTCGTTGTGGCCGTTGGGGGCCGTCCGCGTCTTCGGCAGCAGCTTCAGGGCGAAGAAGATGGCGATCAGGCCGAGCGGGATGTTCATCCAGAACAGCAGGCGCCAACCGTCCTCCGGGCCGCCGATCGCGATGAGCAGACCACCGAGGGTCGGGCCGAACGCCGTGCTGACGCCGATGATGGCGCCGAAGAAGCCGAACGCGCGACCGCGCTCCTTGCCCTGGAAGAGCTGCTGGATGAGCCCGAGCACCTGCGGCATCTGGATTCCGGCGGCGACGCCCTGCAGGATGCGCGCGGCGACGAGCAACTCGATGGTCGGCGCGAGGGCGCAGAGCAGGCTCGCGACGGTGAACGAGGTCAGGCCGATGACGAACATCATGCGGCGCGACTTGAGGTCGCCGAGTCGGCCGGACGGCACGAGCGAGAGGCCGAAGGCGAGCGCGTAGCCGGCGACGATCAGCTGCAGGGCGGTGGGGCCGGCGCCGAGCGACGCCTCGATGCTGGGCAGGCCGACGTTGACCTTCGACAAGTCGAGGATCGTCAGGGCGGCGACGCCGACGCAGACGGCGAAGGCGCGCCACTTCTGGCGTTCTTCGTCGGAGCGGGCGGCGCGGCCGGAGGCGGGGCGGGCGGCGTCGGCGCCTCCCGGGGCAGGGGTGTCGGATGTCTTCGTCATGGGATCGTTCCGTCATACACCGTGCACGGCCTGCAACGACGCGGGTGCCTGCGGAACGCGGGGGGCGCGGGTGCGCCGACCCGCGCCTCCCCGGCTCCGTCGGTCGAGGGGACCGAGAGCCGAGGAGGCGCGGGTGGCGACGAGGGTCAGGCCGCCTTGATCAGGCCGTTCGGGTTGAGGACGTACTTCGTGGCCGCGCCCTGGTCGAACTCGGCGTAGCCGCGCGGGGCGTCCTCGAGGCTGATCGCCTGGGCGTGGACGTTCTTCGCGATGCTCGTGCGGTCGTGGAGGATCGCCATCATCAGCTGCCGGTTGTACTTCATCACCGGGCACTGGCCCGTGGTGAACGACAGCGACTTGGCCCAGCCGGTGCCGAGGCTGAGCGACAGCGAGCCCTTCTGCGCGGCGGCGTCGATGCCGCCCGGGTCGCCGGTGACGTAGAGCCCCGGGATGCCCATGGCGCCACCGGCCGCGGTGATGTCCATCAGCGAGTTCAGCACGGTGGCCGGTGCTTCTTCGCCCGAGCCGCCTCCGTGGCCCTTGGCTTCGAAGCCGACCGCGTCGACGGCGCAGTCGACGAGGGGTTCGCCGAGGATCTGGTCGATCTGCTCGCCCGGCTCGCCCTTGGTCAGGTCGACGGTCTCGCAGCCGAAGCTGCGCGCCTGGGCGAGGCGGTCGGCGTTCATGTCGCCGACGATGACGACGCTGGCACCGAGCAGCAGGGCTCCGGTGGCGGCGGCGAGGCCGACGGGGCCGGCTCCGGCGACGTAGACGGTCGAACCGACCTCGACGCCCGCGGTGACGGCACCGTGGAAGCCGGTCGGGAAGATGTCGGACAGCATCGCCAGGTCGAGGATCTTCTCCATGGCCTGGTCGGCGTCGGGGAACTTGAGCAGGTTCCAGTCGGCGTAGGGCACGAGCACGTACTCGGCCTGGCCGCCGACCCAGCCGCCCATGTCGACGTAGCCGTAGGCGCTGCCGGGGCGGTCGGGGTTGACGTTGAGGCAGATGCCGGTCTTGCGTTCCTTGCAGTTGCGGCACCGGCCGCAGGCGATGTTGAACGGCACCGAGACGATGTCGCCGACCTTGATGAACTCGACGTCGGGGCCGACCTCGACGACCTCGCCGGTGATCTCGTGGCCGAGCACGAGGTTCGTCGGGGCGGTGGTGCGGCCGCGGACCATGTGCTGGTCGGAACCGCAGATGTTGGTGGCGACCGTGCGCAGGATCGCGCCGTGGTTGACCTTGCGCCCGACGTTGGCCGGGTTGACGCCCGGGCCGTCCTTGAGCTCGAAGGTCGGGTAGTCGACGTCGATGACCTCGACCTGGCCGGGGCCCTTGTAGGCGACCGCGTGATTCGTTGCCATGGTGATCCTCCTTGATCACGAGCGAGCACGGGACGTGCCCGTCGTCGGCAGGCTATTGCGCGGGTCGGGTGGTGCGCCCGAATCACAGCCAGCGTTCAGGCGGACGATCAGCGACGGGTGTCGCGGTACGGCCCCCCGCACCCCCGTTCGGGGGCCACTTCGCCGGATCGGGCAACATATGTACCCCGTCTGGCCGTCCCGTGTGTGAGTATTGGTCACGGCGCAGAGTCGCGGGGAGCCATCAGGGTGCCGGGAGGCATGGTCCGTGCGACGACTGCCGGGGTGCCTGCCGCGGTGCCCGCACCCGATCAGGACAGGACCTCAGCCACGTGGAACTCCGTGACTACATCCGCATTCTCCGCAAGGGCTGGATCTTCATCGCCGCCCTCACGCTCGTCGGCCTCGCCGCCGGGGCGCTGAGCTCGATCCTGGCCACGCCGACCTACGTGTCGTCGACCCGGCTGTTCGTCTCGGTGCAGGCGCAGGACTCGTCGACCACGGTCGACGCGGTGCAGGGCAGCAGCGCGGCCCAGCAGAAGGTCCGGTCGTACGTCGACGTCGTGACGAGCGACGCGGTGCTCGACCCGGTCATCGACCAGCTCGGCCTCGACACCACGGCCGCGGGCCTCGCCTCGAAGATCACGGCCGAGTCGCCCCTGAACACCGTCTTGATCAACATCACGGTCACCGACACCGACGCCCAGCGCGCCGCCGACGTCGCCAACGCGGTGGGCGCCTCCCTCACGGACGTCGTCGTCAACGAGCTCGAGACGCCGACCGGTGGAGGCGCGAGCCTGGTCAAGATCGCGACGATCGTCCCCGGGTCGGTCGCCTCGGCCCCCTCGACCCCGCGCACCACGCTGAACCTCGGCCTGGGCCTCCTGATCGGCCTCGCCCTCGGCGTCGGAGCGGCCGTGCTGCGCAGCACCCTCGACACCCGCATCCACGGCTCGCACGACGTCGAGCTCGTCACCGATGCGCCGATCGTGGGTGGCATCAGCTACGACCCCGGGGCGAAGAAGCACCCGCTGATCGTGCACGTCGACCCGCGCAACCCGCGCGCCGAGTCGTTCCGCACCCTGCGGACCAACCTGCAGTTCGTGAACGTCGAGTCGGCCAGCCGCTGCTTCGTCGTCACCTCGTCGCTGCCCGGCGAGGGCAAGACGACCACGACGGCCAACCTCGCGGTGGCCCTCGCCGAGACCGGTGCCACGGTGGCCGTCGTCGACGGCGACCTCCGCCTGCCGCGCCTGGCCGACACCCTCGGGCTCGAGGGCGTCGTCGGCCTGACCGACGTGTTGATCGGTCGGGCCGACCTCCAGGACGTCCTGCAGCCTTGGGGCCGCGGCACGATGTACGTGCTGCCGGCCGGCCGCGTTCCCCCGAACCCGAGCGAGCTGCTCGGCTCGAAGGCGATGTCGTCGCTGATCGAATCGCTGACGACGTCGTTCGACTACGTGCTGATCGACGCGCCTCCGCTGCTGCCGGTGACCGACGCGGCCATCCTCAGCAAGCTGACCGGCGGGGCGATCGTCGTGTCGGCCGCGGGCCGCACGACCCGCAACGAGCTGCAGTCCGCGCTGCGCAACCTCGAGCACATCGGCAGCAAGGTGCACGGCATCGTGCTGACCATGCTGCCGACGAAGGGGCCGGACGCCTACGGCTACGGCAACTACGGGGCGTACTACGGCATGGAGCAGGACGCCCCCGAGGCAGGCGTCGGTGACCTGCCCGTGGCCCCGAAGACGAGCTCGCGCTCGGCGAAGTAGGCGGCCCCGTGTCTTTCGTGATCCCCCGCCGCACCTCGACCACCTTCTCGCTGCTGACCGTCTGCACCGGCAACATCTGCCGGTCACCCCTGGCCGAGCTGTACCTCCGCCGCGGTCTCTCGTCGTGGGACGACGTGACCGTGTCGAGCGCCGGCACCATGGCCGTCGACGACGACGTCATGCCCGACCAGGCCCGGGCCCTCGCCCGGTCCTTCGACCTGGAGCCCGACGGCCACCGGGCCCGGTTCCTGTTCGAGCGCGACGTCCGCGACGCCGACCTCGTCGTGGCGCTCGCCCGCGAACACCGCCGGGCCGTCGTCTCGATGCACCCCCGCGCCAGCCGGTACACGTTCACCCTGCGCGAGGCCGCCCGCCTCGCCCGCGACGTGACCGACGCCGAGCTGGTCGACGCCCTGCCCGCCGACGCGTCCACCGTGGCCGACCGACTGCGTGCGACCGTGGCCCTGCTGGCCTCCCGCCGTGGCACGGTCGAGGCACCGGACGACGCACTGGACGACGACGTCGTCGATCCCTACCGCCGGTCGGACGAGACGTTCACCGAGTCGGGTCGCCAGCTGGTGCCCGCGGCCGACGTGCTCGTCGACGTGCTGACCCGCGCCGCCGCCCTCGACGGGGGTGACCGCTGATGCCCGACGCACGCCGCAAGAGGGGCTCGCGAGCACGCGCCCGCCGCCGCCTGGCCATCATCGGGATCGGGGCCTTCGTCCTCGTCGACCTCGGACTCGTCGCCCTGGCCCTGAACCGCGAACCGTCTGGTCTGGCTGCCGACGCCGAGCCCGCCGCCACGTCGACGCCTCGCCCGGTCGAGACCGAGAGCACGCCGTCGCCCACCGCGACCCCCACCACCGCCGCCGAGGCCGTGACGCCGACGCGCCTCCTGTCGGTCGTCGACGCGGGCACCGCGTGGCGCGCGCAGGCCGCGAGCTGCACCCCCGGCACCGTCGCGTCGGCGCCCGTCGTCGAGCAGACGACGTCGGGAGGCGCCACCTGGTCGGCCACGTCGGTCGAGACCGGTGGCTCCCTCGCCGGGCTGGACCGCCTGCAGGCGACGGACGCGTCGTCGGCCTTCGTCGTCGGCCCCGCCGGGGACGACTGCGCGCCGGCGTTCGCCCAGACCTTCAGCGGGGGTGCCGAGTACCGCGACTACCCCGAGCGACTGGCGGCGTCGT
The DNA here is from genome assembly GCF_014839405.1 of Frigoribacterium sp. CFBP 13605. NCBI lineage: Bacteria > Bacillati > Actinomycetota > Actinomycetes > Micrococcales > Microbacteriaceae > Frigoribacterium > Frigoribacterium sp. CFBP 13605. The sequence goes on from NZ_JACYNS010000014.1 coordinate 22,800, forward strand.
GGTACGTCGCCCGGACCGCGCCCGGCACCGTTCACTCCCCCTCGGGTGACCGTGCGGCCCCGTGCCCGACCGTCGTCGACCTCGCGGTCGTGAGCGACGCCGAGGCCGGGGTGCTCTGCAGCGACCGGACGTTCTTCCGCACCGGCGACGGCGCGAGCACCTGGGACGCGGGCACCGTCGTCGACGGCGCCGTCGCGATCACGGCCGCCTCGGGCTCGTACCTGGTCGCCTCGACCGGTGTCGCCGACTGTGACGGCACCGCCGTCGTGACGCCGCCGACCGCGTCGGGCGCGGCCGCGACGACCGTGGGCTGCGCGCCGGCGTCGTCCGAGACGCCCGGAGCGATCGCGCTCTCGGCTTCGGCGGCGGCGGTCTGGCTCTGGGCCGACGACGTCGTGTCGGTGTCGACGGACGGCGGGGTGACCTGGTGATCGACCGGTTCATGGCCTCGCCGGCGCGACGGACCGCCCTGCAGGTGGGGCTCGACGCCCTCTCGTGGGTCGTCGCGATCTTCTTCGCCGTGTCGCTGCGCTACGACTTCTGGTACGGCGACGTCACCTGGTCGGCGGTCTTCGGCGTCGCCGCCGTGACGGTCGTCGTCGGGGCGGCACTCGGCTACGCGACGGGGCTTTATCGTCGCCGGTTCGTGCCGGGCAGCTTCGCCGAGGTGCGCACCATCGTCGCTGTGGTCGTCGCGACCGGGCTGATCGTCGGCATCCCCGTCCTCGCGATCGGGACCGAGATCATGTTGGCGCGCAGCACCGTGTTCATCGCCATGCCGGTCGTCTTCGTCTTCATGGGAGCCCTGCGCTACGTGGCCCGGCTCTACGTCGAGACGCAGAGCCGCCCCGGCGAGAGTGCCCAACCGACGCTCATCTTCGGAGCGGGTCGTCTCGCCAACCACCTCGTCCGCCGCATGCTGACCGACCCGGCCTCGCCGTACCTCCCCGTCGGCCTGATCGACGACGACCGCACGCGGTCGAGCCTGCGCATCGAGGGCGTGCGCGTCCTCGGGACGAGACAGGACCTCGTCGCCGCCGCCGAGCGGAGTGGGGCGAAGGCGATCATCATCGGCATCGCGAAGGCCGACGCCCCCCTGCTGCAGGACGTCACCGACCGGGCCGCCGAGGCCGGACTCCGCGTGATGGTCCTCCCGCTGCTCGACGAGATCCTCGAGGGCAAGTCGAGGCTCGGCGACGTGCGCGACATCGCCATCGAGGACATCATCGGCCGTCACCCGGTCGACACGCAGGTCGAGTCGATCGCGGGCTACCTGGCGGGCAAGCGCGTCCTCGTCACGGGAGCCGGCGGGTCGATCGGCAGCGAGTTGTGCCGCCAGATCGCCAAGTTCGGCCCCGCCGAGCTGATCATGCTCGACCGTGACGAGACCGGTCTGCAGCAGTCGCAGCTGTCGATCTCGGGCAACGGCCTGCTCGACACCAAGGAGGTCGTGCTGGCCGACATCAGGGACCCGGAGGCGCTGCGAGCGATCTTCGAGGACCGTCGACCCGAGGTGGTCTTCCATGCGGCGGCGCTGAAGCACCTGCCGATGCTCGAGCAGTACCCCGACGAGGCGTGGAAGACGAACGTGCTCGGCACCCAGAACGTGCTCGACGCGAGCAAGGCCGTCGGGGTGACGACGTTCGTCAACATCTCGACCGACAAGGCGGCGAACCCGACGAGCGTGCTGGGGCACTCGAAGCGCCTGGCCGAGCGACTCACGGCCTGGACCGCCGACGAGACCGGTGCCCGCTACCTGTCGGTGCGGTTCGGCAACGTGCTGGGCAGCCGTGGGTCGATGCTGCCGGTGTTCACCTCGCTGATCGAGGCCGGTGGCCCGCTGACGATCACGCACCCCGACGTGACGCGGTTCTTCATGACCATCCCCGAGGCGTGCCACCTCGTGGTTCAGGCGGGTGGCATTGGTTCGCCCAGCGAGGTGCTCATCCTCGACATGGGCGAGCCCGTGCGCATCCTCGACATCGCCGAACGCATGATCGCCATGTCGGGCCGGGACATCGGCATCGTCTACACGGGCCTGCGCGAGGGCGAGAAGATGCACGAGGAGCTCGTCGGCCTCGGCGAGAGCGACAACCGGCCCGTGCACCCGAAGATCTCGCACACCACCGTGCCGGCGCTGCACCCGTCGCAGCTCGACGGCGTGCACGCCCACGTGGGCCCGTGGACGGCGGAGCTCGCGCTCGACCCGAAACAGGAAGTTCCCGAGTGACCGAACGGATCTACATGAGCTCGCCCGACGTGGGCGAGCTCGAACAGCAATACGTCCTGGCGGCCATGGCGGGCGGCTGGATCGCACCCCTGGGGCCCGACGTCGACGCCTTCGAGCGCGACGTCGCCGAGCGGGTCGGGGTCGGGCACGGCGTCGCCCTCAGTTCGGGGACATCGGCCCTGCACGTCGCTCTCGTCGCCTGGGGCGTGGGGCCGGGCGACGTCGTGCCCACGTCGTCGATGACCTTCGCCGCGACGGCGAACGCCATCGCATACACGGGCGCCGAGCCGTACTTCGTCGACTGTGACCCCGAGACAGGCAACATGGACCCGGGTCTGCTCGCCAGTGTTCTCGACGAGCTCACGGCCTCGGGCGAACGAGTGGGCGCGGTCGTGCCCGTCGACCTGCTCGGCAAGGCCGTCGACTACACCGCCATCACCGAGCTCACCGATCGCCACGGCGTGCGACTGCTCGCCGACGCAGCGGAGTCGCTCGGCGCATCCCATCGAGGACGTGCCGCCGGGTCGTTCGGTGATGCGTCCGTGGTCTCGTTCAACGGCAACAAGATCATGACGACGTCGGGCGGCGGCATGTTGCTGACCGACGACGGCGACCTGGCACAGCGCGTGCGCTACCTGTCGACGCAGGCGCGACAGCCCGTCGTCCACTACGAGCACACCGAGATCGGCTACAACTACCGTCTCAGCAACTTGTTGGCGGCCCTTGGACGGGCACAGCTGACCCGGCTCGACGAGATGATCGCCCGGCGCCGGGAGATGCGTGAGCTGTACGCCTCGCTCTTCGCCGGGGTCGAGGGTGTCGAGATCTTCGGTCGCGACGGCGACGAACTCGACAACGTCTGGCTGACGTCGATCCTCGTCGACCGTTCGGTCACCGGATGGGCGCCGGCCGATCTGTCGGCCTGGTTGGCCGAGGTTCAGATCGAGTCGCGACCGTTGTGGAAGCCCATGCACCTGCAGCCGGTCTTCGCGTCGGCTCGTGCGCGCGTGACGGGCGCCTCAGAGCGACTCTTCGAGCGCGGGTTGACGTTGCCGAGCGGTTCGGCTCTCGACGCCGGGCAGCGGGAACGCGTCCACGCCCGCATCCAGTCCTTCTTGGACGCCGCATGAAGTCAGGGCTCGCAGATCGAATCGCCAAGCGGGCGCTCGACGTCGCCGTCGCCGGTGTCGGGCTGCTCGTCACCGCCCCCGTCCAACTCGTGTTGGCCGCCGTCATCGCCCGACGCCTGGGGCGGCCGGTGCTGTTCGTCCAGGCGCGCCCGGGCAAGGGTGCCAAGGTATTCCACCTCGTCAAGTTCCGCACCATGTTGCCCGTCGACGAGTCTCGCGGCCTGGTGACGGACGAGGACCGCATGACCGCTTTCGGAGCCACCCTGCGCTCGACGAGCCTCGACGAACTGCCCACGTTGTGGAACGTCCTGCGGGGCGACATGAGCCTCGTCGGGCCGCGCCCCTTGCTCGTTCGCTACCTCGAGCGCTACTCCCCCAGGCAGGCTCGTCGTCACGACGTCCGCCCCGGCGTGACCGGACTCGCGCAGATCAACGGCCGCAACGCGATCTCGTGGGCGGACAAGCTCGAGCTCGACGTGCGCTACGTCGAGACCAGGTCGTTCTTCGGTGATCTGGGCATACTGGCCTGGACCCTCATCCGAGTGATTCGTCGCGACGGAGTGACGGCCGTGGGTTCGGTCACCACAGACGAATTCCGCGGTTCTCCCGGGGCGCCCGCATGACCGTTCGTTTGGTCGTGATCGGTGCAGGAGGATTTGCCCGAGAGACTCTCGACGTCATCGACGCACTGGAGGACGCGACCCCCGGAAGCTTCCACGTCCTCGGCGTTCTCGACGACGATCCGAGTCCGCATGCAGTCGGCATCCTTGCACTGCGGGGTGTCGTCGTTCTCGGGAGCGTCCAGGATCTCTTCGAGGGGCATCTGACGGAACCGTTCGACGCCTACGTCATCGCCATCGGCGACCCGCGAGTTCGAGCAGGCATCGCCGACCGCATACCCCAAACGACACAGCCTGCTGCGGCGCTGATCCACCCTCAAGCCATTCTGGGAACCGGGACGATCTGCGAGTCCGGTGTCGTCATCTGCGCTGGCGCCGTGGTGTCGGCGAACGTCATCATCGGGCCTCACACTCACGTGAACCCGAATGCGACCATCGGCCACGACGCCGTGCTGGGCCGCGCTGTGTCAGTCAATCCGGCAGCCGTGGTCTCCGGGGCGGTCGACGTCGGGGCAGAAGTATTGCTCGGCGCCGCCTCGGTCGTCTTGCAGGGATTGACCATCGGTGCCGGAGCCGTGGTCGGGGCGAGTGCTTGCGTCACCCGAGACGTTCCGGCCGGCAAAGTCGTCATGGGGGTGCCAGCGCGATGACCAGCAGTACAGCTTCGCCCCCACTCCGCGTCCTCATCGTCAGCCAGTACTTCAGACCAGAACGGGTATCGATCCCGATCACCCTGGCAGACGAGTTGAGCCGACGAGGGCATGACGTCGAAGTGCTGACGGGTTGGCCGAATTACCCCGATGGCGAGCTTTTTCCCACTTACAAACAGCGGCTCCGCCATACCGAACGTCAGGGCGGCGTGATGGTTCATCGGGTGCCCTTGATCATCAGTCACAGCCGCTCGGCCGTTGGTCGTCTTCTGAACTACGCATCGTTCGCGTTCAGCTCGACCTTCCGGTTTGGCCTCGCCAGGCGAGCTGACGTCGTGTACGTCTATGCGACCCAGATGACGGCGAGCATCGGCCCGCTCTTGTGGAACAGGGCTTTCGGCACACCCTACGTACTGCACGTTCAAGATCTCTGGCCCGAGTCGATCGTCGACTCCGGCATGGTGGACCGTCGCGTCACTGCGATCATTCGGCGCATCCTCACGCCGTGGTTGACAACGACTTATGGTCGGGCTGCACACGTCGTCGGCATCGCTCCGACGATGCTCTCGATGCTGCGCTCCCGCGGTGCGCGATCTACTGACTCAAGCGTTGTCTACAACTGGGCTCCGGCCGATGTGGTCGAGACCGATGATTCCTTCGGCTCAGAGCGCGAAGGGGCGACAGCGAACTCGACGACGTTCGTCTACGCCGGAAATCTAGGCGAGATGCAAGACCTTTTGGGTCTGATCGACGCTTTCGCACTGTGCGCAGACGTCCCCGACATCGAACTCGTAATTGCGGGTAGCGGTGTGATGGAAGCCGACCTGCGTCAACGGGCGGCCCAGCACCCCGGCGCCCGCATCACGTTCACGAGTCGTCTCGATGCCGGCGACATGAGGGCTCTCAACGCACGCAGCGATTTTCAGTTCGTCACTCTCAAGGGTCTGGATATCTTTCGCGGCACGATCCCGTCCAAGCTGCAGAACTCCCTGGCCACGGGCGTGCCCGTCATCACGACCGTGCACGGTGATGTGACCGAGCTCGTGGAACGAGAGGGCCTCGGCCTGTCCGCCTCGCCGAACGACCCAGGATCCCTCGCCGGTGCCATCCGGCGCGCTGCCGCCATGACGCAGGCTGAGAGAGCGACGTTGGCCGCGCGGGCACGGCGTTTCTATGAAGAATACATGTCGGAAGCGGCAGGCATTTCGTCAATCGAAGCCATTTTGCAAGCGTCCCGGAGGACGACACAGCAGACCGATCCGGCGCACGTTATGAAAGAAGAGAACCAAGAATGAGCCCCATGACGACAAATAAGGACTATGCCGGCAAGTCGGTGCTCATCACCGGTGGAACTGGGTCGTTCGGACGAACCGTGGCGCAGAAATTGCTCTCGAGCGACGTGAGTCAAGTACGCATCCTGAGCCGGGACGAAGCGAAGCAGGACCAGATGCGTCACGACCTGGGCGACGCCCGGGTCCGTTTCTACGTCGGCGACGTCCGCGACCACCTGAGCGTCGAGCGGGCCGTCCGCGACGTCGATTACGTGTTCCACGCCGCTGCCCTGAAGCAGGTCCCCTCATGCGAGTTCTTCCCCATCGAGGCGGTCAAGACCAACGTGCTCGGTAGCGAGAACGTCGTCCGGGCCAGCGAGGCAGCGGGCGTCGAGTCGCTCGTCTGCCTCAGCACCGACAAAGCCGTCTATCCGGTCAACGCCATGGGGATGAGCAAGGCGATGATGGAGAAGGTCGCGCAGTCACACGGCCTGAACAACCCGAACGCCGTGACCACGGTGTCGTGCGTTCGCTACGGCAATGTCATGTACTCGCGCGGCTCGGTGATCCCCTTGTTCATCTCGCAGCTCAAGGCGGGCAAGGACCTCACGGTGACCGACCCGTCGATGACCCGGTTCATGATGTCCCTGCCGTCGTCCGTCGACCTCGTCGAGCACGCCTTCCGGAACGCTCATCAGGGCGACCTCTTCATCCGGAAGGCGGCGGCCTGCACCATGGGTGACCTCGCCCAGGCGGTCATCAACATCTTCCAGAGCGAGCGTCGCGTCACCGTGATCGGCACCCGTCACGCCGAGAAGGTCTCGGAGGCGCTGGCCAACCGTGAAGAACTCTCCCGCGCCGAGGACATGGGCGACTACTTCCGCATCTCGGCGGACAAGCGCGACCTGAACTACGGCGCGTTCTTCGAGGAGGGTGACCCCGAGCAGGTCGAGTACTCCGACTACGACTCCCACACGGTCGACCGCATGACGGTGACCGATGTCGAGGCGATGCTCCTGGCCCTGCCCGAGGTACGTTCGGAGCTGGCCCTCGCGGGCATCCACCACCCCGAGGTCACCGCGTGAAGCTCGCGATGACGGGGGCCGGTGGCTTCCTGGGGTGGCACACCCGCGCCCTCCTCCACTCGCTGGGTGAACCCGTCGTCCATCCGTTCGCCGTCGGCGATCGATTCGATGCTCGGCTGGCGGAGGAGGCCGTCTCGGGCAGTGATCGACTCGTCCTCATCGCGGGTGTCAACCGTGGCACGGATGACGAGGTCCACGCGGGAAACGTCCTGTTCGCCGAGCAGGCCGCCCGGGTCGTCCGCGCCGCCGAGGTGGCGCCGGCCTCCATCGTCTTCGCCAACTCCACCCAGGTCGGCAACGGCTCGACCTATGGCGTGGCGAAGGAGGCGGCGGCACGCATCATCCGTGACGCTGCCGTGGACGTCGGGGCACGTTTCGTCGACGTGCACCTCCCGAACCTGTTCGGCGAGCACGGACGCCCCTTCTACAACGCCGTGACGGCGACGTTCTGCCACCTGCTGAGCCGCGGCGAGACCCCTTCGGTCGACGTCGACCGCGAACTGAGCCTGCTGCACGCGCAGCACGCCGCCGAGGCGCTCGTCGGCATCGACGGGGCCGAAGACGTGCTCGCCCGGGCGACGACGACGACGGTGTCGAAGTTGCTGGCGACCTTGTCGCGATTTGCCTCGGCGTACTCGAAGGGCGACGTGCCCGTGCTGGCGTCCGACTTCGAGCGCGACTTGTTCAACACCTACCGGTCGTTCGCCTTCGAGGCTTCGCACGTCATCCCCCTGACTCAGAACACCGACGCCCGAGGCAGCTTCACCGAGGTGATCCGGTCACACGGCGGATCGGGGCAGACGTCGTTCTCGACGACGGCGCCCGGCGTGACTCGAGGTCAGCACTACCACCGGCGGAAGATGGAGCGCTTCACCGTGGTGGCCGGAACGGCCGAAATCCGGCTGCGGCGCCTGTTCTCGGACGAGGTGGTCACCGTCACCGTCGACGGCACGGCACCGTGTTCGGTCGACATGCCCACCTTCTGGGCCCACTCCATCACCAACACCGGCGACGACCTGCTGTTCACCATGTTTTGGTCGAACGAGATCTTCGACCCTGAAGCCCCCGACACCATCCCGGAGATCGTATGACTGCCCCCACTCCTCGTCTCAAAGTCGTTACCGTCGTGGGAACGCGCCCTGAAATCATCCGGCTGTCAGCCGTCATCAAGCGCCTCGACGAGCACGTCGACCATGTGCTGGTACACACCGGCCAGAACTATGACTACGAGCTCAACGAGGTCTTTTTCGAGGACCTCGGGCTGCGTCCGCCGAACCACTTCCTCGAAGCCGACACGTCGTCGCTCGGTGCCGTGCTGGGTAGCGTGCTCGTTGCGATCGAGAGAGTACTCGTCGAGGAGCGACCCGATGCTTTCTTGGTGCTCGGTGACACGAACAGCAGCATCTCGGCGGTCATCGCCAAACGGATGAAGATACCGGTCTTTCACATGGAAGCCGGCAACCGCTCATTCGACGAAAACGTCCCCGAAGAGACGAACCGGCGGCTCGTCGACCACGTGGCCGACTACAACCTCGTCTACTCCGAGCACGCGCGGCGCAACCTGCTGGCCGAGGGCCTGCACCCGTCACGAGTAATGCTGACCGGTTCGCCCATGCGGGAAGTGATCCAGCAAAACCGAGCAGGCGTCGCTGCGAGCACAGTCCTCGAGGCGGAGCAACTCACCCGCAACGGGTACTTCTTGGTCAGCCTTCACCGAGAAGAGAACGTGGACAATGCGGCGCGCCTCGAATCCATCCTGCGCGGGCTGGAGCAGCTGGGCACACTGCATGGGCTGCCTGTACTCGTCAGCACCCACCCGCGCACGAGGAAGCGTGTCGAGTCATTGGGCACTCGCTTCTCAGGATTGAGCTTCCACAAGCCCTTCGGCTTCCACGACTACCTCGCATTGCAATCTTCTGCCGCGCTGGTGCTGTCCGATAGCGGGACGATCGCCGAAGAAGCGTCCGTTCTCGGCTTCCCCGCGGTCACGTTGCGCGACGCAATCGAGAGGCCAGAGGCACAAGATACCGGCAGCATCCTTCTCACGGGAGCAGACGAGGAGTCGATCATCCGGACTTCCGCTTACGCGCTGAGCACGAAGGGTGAAACTGCTGCCCATGACGACACGCCAGCGGCCTACATGGTCGAGAACACGTCGCACCGGGTCGTCTCGATGATTCTGTCCACGACACCGTCGCACCACCACCGACTCGGCATCCGGGGAACCGGCTCGTGACCTTGTCACGTGTTCTCGTGTCCTCCGTGCGCTTCGCACGGAGGATGACTTTCGGACTCAGCTCACTCGGTCGGGCCCGTTGGGGCAAGAACTTCGTCATAGGACCGCGCGCTCGTTCAGCACGTTCAGGCAGTTTCGTGGCCGGTTCGCGGGTCAACATCGGAGCCGATTTCGTCAACCACGCCAAACTCAGCGTAGGAGATGACGTGATGATCTCGTCACACGTGGCCATCGTAGGAAACGACCACCCCTTCGACGCCTCGGAACGGACGATCCAAGATTTCCCCTCGTCGCCACCGGCGAAAGTGGTTCTCGAGGGTGACAACCTCATCGGCTACGGCACGATCATCTTGGGGCCCGTCACGATAGGTCGAGGCACGGTCGTAGGCGCCGGCTCGCTGGTCACCCATGATCTGCCTCGTGACGTCGTGGCGTACGGTAGGCCGGCAGTAGCGAAAAGGCCCCGCCGAGGTCGCTTGTGATGCGACCTCTTCGCCTTCTGGTCGTCTATCCATTCCTCGTCCATTACCGGTACGGGGTATTCAGCGAGCTAGAAAAGACAGACGGTCTCGAGGTGACGTTCGTATCTGGGACCGCCGGGCGTGCCGGCATAGAAAGCACGCCACCCTCCATGGTCGATCGTCACAAGAAGGCAGAGACGATCTACGCCGGGCGATTCAGCTGGCAGGGCGCTGCAATTCGCATCGCGATGTTCGGAAAGTACGATTCGGTCGTGTTCCTGGGCGACGCATGGTCGATCAGCACCTGGCTAGCGGCCGCCGCGGCTCGTCTTCGTCGAAAGACTGTGTTCTTCTGGACGATCGGGTGGCACAGGCCCGAGACTGGCGTCTTGCGCGTGTTCCGGCTTGCGTTCTACAAGCTGGCGAATGAACTACTCATCTACGGGAACACAGGTCTGGCTCTTGGCGCCGCAATGGGCTACCCCGAGCACAGGATGACGGTCATCTACAACAGTCACCACAGTTCGAAACAACTGACCACGTCGCCTTCTGCTGAAGGGCTGCGCCTCGCTCCTACCAGCGACGCCACTATCGGCGCCATCGTGCGCTTGACCCCTCCCAAACGCCTTGATCTCCTCATCCGAGCAGCCGCGTCGCTGGCCGACCGTGGATGCCCCGTCAGAGTGGTGCTCGCGGGCGAAGGCCCCGAACTGAAAGCTTTGACCGACCTGGCTCGAACTCTTGGAGTCCACATCGACTTCCTGGGTGCGGTATACGCGCGACAGGACATCGAGTCCCTTTATCAGTCGTTGGACGTGACCGTGCTTCCTGCTGCAGCAGGGCTGACCGTGATCCAGAGCTTGGCTCACGGTGTGCCCGTCATCACAGACGACGATATCTACGGGCAAATGCCAGAAGCTGAAGCAGTCATCGACGGTGTCACGGGAGCTCGATACCCGCGTGATGATGTATCTGCCCTGGCTGACGCAATCGCATTCTGGGTCATGAAGAAGCGCCAGTCCCCAGCGGTGGTGGCCCGGGCGGCACAGGATGAAGTCCAGGCCAGATGGACGCCGGAAGCACAGGCCTTCCGCATCGCCTCGCGAGTGAAGGCACGTCAGGTGGTCGGCCAGTGACCAAACCGACGACCGACAATCCACGACAGCCTGCTCTGGCGTTGGCTCTGCTGTTGGCAGGCCTGGGGAATCTCGTCCTCCCCGTTGTCGTCCAAGACCTGCTGCCGACGGACTATCTGCTTCTGACCCTGGCCCTCTGCGGCCTAGTCATCCTTTACCAGTTCCGCCTCGTCCTGGCTCGAGCCGGTATGTGGTGGCCTGCCGCCGCCTTCTCAGTCGCGTGCATCCCTGGCTTTCTTGTGGGTCCCCCGACGGCCTACGGGCTGACCAAAGCTCAGGCCATTTTGGTAATCCTGATCTTGTTCGTCGCTTGCGCCGCGGTCAGGCATCCGCCGACGTTCATCAGGAACTTCACCGTGGCTGCCATCATCGTCGGCGCATTCTTCAGCGTGGCGGCCCAGATCTTCGGCACCCAGGATGTTGGCGGCCGTCTCGTCTTCTTGGGGCTGAACCCGATCGGCATAGGACGTGTCGCGGGATTCGTGCTGGTGGTCACGCTGACGCTGGTCATCGTTCGCATCGTCAGGAGTCCCCTGCTCATTCTCGGAGCCGTCGTCACAGCCACCGTCACAGCGGTCGGAGTCGTGGCGACGGGGAGCAGAGGGCCCCTGGTCGCTGCCGCGGTGGCGCTCGCGGGTCTCGTGTTCTTCCTGGCGCGCACCAAGCGTCTGGCGCCGAGGACAACAATCTTGATCGTGCTCTCCGGTTTGACGGCAGTGGCTGCGATCGTTTTCTCTGACAGTGCCGGTCTTACGCGTCTGACCACAGCATCGGATTCCGGTCGATCCGACCTCTACACCGAGACCCTGCACCTAGCTTTCGCCAACCCCATGGGTATCGGTTGGGGACGACTGGGTCAGTTCATCGTCGACTTCAGGGCCATCGACGAAGAGAGTCTCTACGCTCACAACGTGTTCCTGGAGATCCTCGTCGAGGGCGGCGTCTTTGCTCTCGTGGCGGTCACGGCACTGTTCGCTGCATGCTTCGTCCAGGCCTGGAGGGCAGCCAAAGTCGATTCATGGTTCTCGGTAATCTTCGTCGTTCTCGTCTACACGGTCGCCAGTGCACAGTTCTCCAGTGACATCGTCGGAAACCGACTCATGTGGCTGTACATGGGCTTTTCACTCATGGCCGGCTGGTGGGTCACGAGGGCGACGTCAGACGAGACGTCCACGGAACACTTTCCGAGACCACGACGAGATACACCGCGTCGGCCCGCACGAGCGCGACGGTGAAACGGCAGTTCGTCTGGGTCGCCGGGGGTCGAATCCTTGCCGCCGTGCTCCAGGCTGCGATTCTCGTGGTGTTGGCCCGTTCCACCGACCCGGCTACTTTTGGATTCTTCTCAGCCGTGTTCGGCATCGGAGTCGTCCTGCAGAACGCTTTCGACCTGGGTCTCGGCACCTACGTGGTCAGGGAAAGGGCGAACGAACCGCACAGCGGGAAGATTTCGATGGCTCTGCATATTAACAACGCGACATCGATCGCCATGGGTACCTTCTCGATCCTCGTTCTCTTCTGTCTGTCAATCGCGACCCCCCTGACCCTCTGGGTCTTCATTCCCCTGGCGGTGGCGATGGCCGCGGAGCGCAACGCCGACGTGCGGCTGGGCGTCGCCTTGGCTGACGGCGATGCTCGCGTGAACACACTGAACCTCGTGGGTCGGCGCACGGGCACGATCCTCGTATTCGTTGTCCTCGTTCTCTCTACGGACGCTGAGCCGGTCCTCGCCTACTGTCTGGCAGCCGCCATCGCAGGGCTCGTGTCCGTCGCCACAGCCCACCGCTACGTTCGCCGGCACGTCGATCCCGTCGTGCCGCGGGCGGGATGGCATGAGACGCTCACAGCATCGTGGCCCTTCTACGTGAACTCCTTCGCAACCCAGTTCCGCAATCTGGACACCACGTTGGTCGCGGCATTCGCGGGACCTGCGCAAGGCGGCTTGTACGCCGCCGCTGCACGACTGACCGGGCCACTTCGCATCCTGCCGACGTCCTTGGCGGCCGTCCTGCTTCCGAATGCGACACGAGCCAACGATGTGTCCGTCAGGCGCCGGAGTCTCGGGCTCACCCTGTACGTCGTCCTCGTGATGACCCTCATCTATGTCGTCCTGGCCGTCATCGTTCCCTGGGGCATTCCCGTCGTCCTCGGACAGTCGTACAGCGCGTCGATCCCTGCCGTGCAGATCGTTCTCGTCGGACTCGTCTTCGCTGCGGGGTCGTCGTTGCTGAGTGCGTCGCTTCAGGGCTGGGGCGATGCTCCCTACGTGGGCACGGTCGCTGCTACGACGAGCGCACTGTGCCTCGTCTCCGTCTCCATAGGCGCTGCGGTCGGCGGTGCGACGATGGCGGGCGCTGGGCTCGCGCTGTCCTTCCTGGTCCAGGCGCTGGGCCTCTCCTTTCGGCTACCCCGCCACCTTCGTACGACCAAGAACCCCTAGGAAGAACCCATGTCCCGACTTCGGCCCATCTTCTACAGCGTCTCGGCTCAACCAGACAATCTGGGAGACATCGAGATTCGGAAGACCGTCCTCGATTGGCTGAAGGACAGCGGCCGTCCCCTCGTCGTGTTCGTCGGGCCTATGCCCTCGGACTACCTGGCGGGTTTCGGCAACCTGGCGGACGTCGAAATCCATTCGAGAAGTGTCTCCTTCGAACGCAGACTCTTATTCGCAGCGTGCCGAGGACGGGCGACCCTCGTCCTGGCGCCTGGGCCTCAAATCTTCGGGCCCGCAGCCTTGGCCGTTCGATCGCTCATCAACCTCGTCAACGTTCTGGCCGTTCGGAGCCGAGGGGGATCGGCTGTCGCCGTCGGTAGATCATTGCGAGGCGGCCTCTCGCTCGGGCGTGTGCTCGACAGGTTCCTCATCAAGCTTTTTTCTCTCTATACCGTGAGAGACGACCTTTCTTCCCAGGCCATTGGCCTCAACCTCCGGCAACACCCGGACATGGCCTTTGCGCACGTCGACACGTCGCCTTCTGAGGGGGATCGCAACCTACTCGCCCTCTCATTTCGTAGCGATAGAGCCGTTCCGCTCGAGCTCCTGTCACGTCTGGTCGAAACGGCGCGCGCTGAGGCGCTGGAACCTGTTCTTGTCTCTCAGGTACGCCGCGACGACCCCCAACACCGTCAACTCGGTAACTTGTTGGGCGTTCGAACAGCCTTATGGGAGGACAGGACTCACCTCCAGCAAGACGAGGTCGTCAGGGGCATCTACCGTCGATCTCTGCACGTGTTGAGCAATCGTCTACACGCATTGATCATGGGCATGCAGTGCGGCGCATTGCCGGTGGCCTTCACCGAAGCAGGCCAAGACAAACTGACGAGCACGCTCCGCGGAGTCGTCACTACAGAGAGTTGGCCGGAGAGCACGCGCACTGATGACCAGCCCGGTCCATGGCTGACACGGTCACCCGTATCCGCGCAGGAACGCTTGACCGACGAGCTCCACACCGCCTCGGAGCGGCTACGAGAACTCCGGCAGGCCTTTTTGGACGTGCTCTGACCTCAGGCTGTGACCCGTCACCTACTGAGCGTTGGGGACGTTATTCAGCGAATCGTTTGCTAGCCCCGCCTTGACGGCGTCGAGGCCGGGTTGATCAACGTTCACGATCGATTGCCCGGCGATCGAGCCGGTGCCGGCCGTCGGGACGGTGAAGAAGTGCATCTTCGAGCCGTCAATCGAGCGCAGGCTGAAGCCGAGCGAGGCGATCGTTCCGATGTCGAACTCCTTGTCGACGGTCAGATACGGCGACATCGCTGTGACGAAGGCCGAGATCTTGCCCGGGTCGGTCAAGGTAGAACGGCTGAGAATGGTGTTGGCCAAGCCCTTGACGAACGCCTGTTGGTTCTTGACGCGAGTGAAGTCGGCGTCGGCGAAGGCATAGCGCTCACGCACGAATGCCAGCGCAGCGTCACCCTCGAGTTTGTTGAGACCCGCCGGATACGAGAAGCCTGTCTTCGTCGAGAACGCCTGCGGCGAGAACACGTCGACCCCGCCCAGTGCCGTGGTCATGCCCTTGAAGCCTTCGAAGTCGATGATGGCCACGTGGTCGATCCGGACGCCGAGTAGCTGCTCGACGGTCTGCACGGTCAGGGGTGAGCCGCCGTAGGCGAAGGCCGCGTTGATCTTGTTCGAGCCGTGGCCGGGGATCGGCACGTAGAGGTCGCGCATGATCGACATCACGTAGACGTTCTCGCGGTCGGCGTCGACGTGCACCAGCATCATCGAGTCGGTCCGCTGGTCCGACGACGACGGGTCGTCGATGGTCGTCGCGTCGGCGCGGGAGTCCGAACCCATCAGCAGGATGTTCATCGCCCCGTCGGGTGCCGGCGCCGGACGCGTCGACTCCTCGGGGAAGGCCTGCTCGATCTTCGTCGCGTTGTCGTTGAACGAGTTCGCCAGCCGCGACGCGTAGACGCCGCCCACGACCCCGACGATCACGATGACCCCCACCAGCACCGACGCCAGCGTGATCAGAGCGATGACCGGTTTCGAACGACGCCGCCTGCGCTTCTTCTGCGGCGTCGGCTCGCCACCGTCGCCCTCGTCCGGCGTCAGCGTGAAGATGTCGCTCATGCGGCTCGCTCCCCTAGCACTCGGTCACGGATCTCGGCCACAGCGCACCTGACTATAACAAGGAGCCGACGATTCCTCGCCGGACTCCCCCGCCCCGGACGACGGCCTCCCTCACCCGACCAACTCGTTCGCGGTACGCAACACCCGTTGCGTGACGAACTCCTCCCCCACGCCCACCACGTCGGACGCCACCATGAACACGGCCGCCTCGCCCGGCAGCAGCGTCACGAGCATCTCGTCCACGGTCGCGGCAGGGTCGACCTTGTCGACGAGCAGGGCCAGGTCACGCACGAGCGAACCCGCCGTCACCTCGACCCGGTAGCCCGAAACCTCGCCCAGCGCGGTCACCGACGTCGACAGCGACGCCGCGGCGAGCGCCGAGTCCCGCGGCTCGACCGGGAACCACAGCCCGCGGGTCACCCCGTCCACCGACGCCACGAGCAGCTCCGACTCCGGAGCACCGAACGCCGCGACGGCCGAGGGCACCGGCACGGTCGCCGTGTCGCGGGCCGCCACCGTGAGCGACATCTGCTCCGAGGCGAGGACGCGACCGTCGTACGCGACGCGACGCACCGTGACCGGGCCGGCCAGCGCCTCCTCGGTGTCGTTGACCACGACCACCGCGAGGCCGCCGTCCCGGGGCTGGATCGTCACGAGCCGGTCGGCGAACGCGTGCCGCATCGCGTAGAGCAGCGGCTTGCGCTGCCCGTCGCCGTCGACGGCGGCCCACGACGTCACCGGCCAGCAGTCGTTGATCTGCCACACCACGGCTCCCCTGCACCGCGGGGCGTGCGAGCGGAAGTGCTCGAGCGCCACCTGCACCGCGTTCGCCTGGTTCAGCTGCATCGCCCAGTGCCACGCCTCGATCTCGTCGGGCAGCCGGTAGTGCGCCAGCAGGCCGTCGGTCAGCTTGTCGTTGCCCTGCATGGCCTTCTGGTGCACGATCATGCCGGGCGACTCGGGCGTCAGCGGCTCGTCGTGGATCGCCCGGGTCATCGCCGACCAGGTGGGCGGCCCCTGCCAGCCGAACTCGGCCACGAAGCGCGGCACGACGTCGCGGTACGTCGGGTAGTCCTTGCGGTTCCACTGCTCCCACAGGTGGACCGACCCGTGGTCGGGGTCGCTCTGCGCCACGTCGAGGCTGCCCGACCAGGGGCTGCCCGCCGCGTACGGACGCCCCGGGTCGAGCTCGCCCACCAGCGCCGGCAGCAGGTCGAGGTAGTAGCCCAGCCCCCAGGTCGCCCCGTCGAGCCGGCGCTCCCAGCCCCACTCGTCGTGGCCCCAGATGTTCTCGTTGTTGCCCGTCCACAGCACCAGGCTCGGGTGGGTCATGAGCCGCGTCACGTTGTCGCGCACCTCGGCCTCGACCTCGCCGCGCAGCGGGTCCTCCTCCGCGTAGGCGGCACAGGCGAAGAGGAAGTCCTGCCAGGTGAGCATGCCGCGCTCGTCACACAGCTCGTAGAAGTCGTCGGACTCGAAGATGCCGCCACCCCACACCCGCAGCAGGTTCACGTTGCCGAACTCGGCCTGCTCGATGCGGTCCCGGTACCGGTCGCGTCCGATGCGGTGCGGGAACGCGTCGTCGGGGATCCAGTTCGCCCCCTTGATCCACAGCGGCTCGCCGTTCACCACCACCGTGAAGCTCGTGCCGACCTCGTCGGGCTCGACCTGCACCTCGACGGTGCGGAACCCGATCCGCGACGACCACTCGTCGAGCACGTCACCCGCCCCCTCCCCGTCACCCGAGGAGGCGCGGGTCGCGTCGACCCCGTCGCCGTCACCCCCCGAGGAGGCGCGGCCCGCGTCCCCGTCCCCTCCCCCGGTCACCGAGACCGTCACGTCGTGGAGCGGCTGCCCGCCGTGACCCCGCGGCCACCACAGCTCGGGGTCGTCGACGACCACCTGCACGACCGTGGAGTCCGCGCCCGGCTCGACCCGCGCCTCCTGGGTGACGTCCCCGACGGTCGCCCGGACGATCACAGGCTCGGCCGCGTCCCCGACCGACACCCCGGCGCGCTCGAGGTCGACGTGCACGTCGACGACGCCCCGCGCCCCGTCGACCGTCACGACCGGTCGGACCGACGCCAGCCGCACCGACGACCACGACTCGAGCGTCACCGGCTTCCAGATGCCCGAGGTCGCCGTGTCGAGCCCCCAGTCCCAGCCGAAGCTGCACGCCATCTTGCGGATCGCGTTGTAGGGGTGGTGGTTCACGTGCGGCCGGTAGCCGAGCGCCAGGCTCTGCGCGTCGGCGTAGGCCACGGGCGACCCGAAGCGCACCTCGAGGTCGTTCGACCCCTCGCGGAGCCGCCCGTCGACCCCGACCCGGTAGGTGCGGTGCATGTTGCGAGTCTCGGCCACGACCTCGCCGTTGAGCAGCACGGTGGCCACGGTGTCGAGGCCCGCGAAGACCAGCTCGTGACGGTCGTGCCCGTCGGGCCGCCAGTCGAACGTCGTCGCGTACGACCAGTCGGCCTGGCCGATCCAGGCGAGCAGGTGCTCGTTCGCGTCCAGGTACGGGTCGACGATCAGGCCGGCCGCCAGCAGGTCGGTGTGCACCGTGCCCGGGACGGTCGCGGGCACGTCGACGGCCGCGATCTCGGGAGGCACGGGGCCCGCGGTGCTGCGCAGGCTCCAGCCGGTGTGCAGGGGGCGGACGGCGCGCGGCGTCGCGCGGGTCGTGGTGCCGGTGGTGGTCTCGGTGGTGCTCATGTCGCTCCCAGCGATCGAGGGTGTGGCGTGGGGTCGGGCGAGGGTCAGGCGCGGGCGGCGCGCCGCTCGGCGATGCGCTTCTCGGGGTCGGGCGCGGCCTCGGCGAGCTGCTGCGTGTAGGGGTGCTGCGGGTTCAGGATGACCTCGTCGGGGGTCCCGCGCTCGACCACCTGCCCCTTGTACATCACGAGGATCTCGTCCGAGAAGTGACGGGCCGTCGCCAGGTCGTGCGTGATGTAGAGCACGCCGAGGTCCTCCTGCCGCTGCAGGTCGGCCAGCAGGTTGAGCACCCCGAGCCGGATCGACACGTCGAGCATCGAGACCGGCTCGTCCGCGATGAGGATGCGCGGCTCGGGCGCCAGTGCCCGGGCGATCGCCACGCGCTGCCGCTGCCCACCCGACAGCTCGTGCGGTCGACGCGCGGCGACGTCGGCGGCCGGGCCGAGCTGCACCCGCCCGAGCAGGTCGCGCACCTTCTCGTCGACCGTCGAGCGGGTCGCCTTGCCGTGCAGCAGCAGCGGCCGCGCCAGGTGGTGCCCGATCGAGTGGAACGGGTTGAGCGAGGCGAACGGGTCCTGGAAGACCATCTGCACGTCGCTCCGGTAGCGCCGGAGGGCCTCGCCGTGCCGGGGCGCGACCGCACCGTCGAGCACGATCGAGCCGCTCGTCGGCCGTTCGAGCTGCAGCAGCATCTTGGCGATGGTCGACTTGCCGCTGCCGCTCTCGCCGACCAGGGCCACCGTCTTGCCGGCCTCCAGCGTGAAGCTGACGTCGTCCACCGCACGCAGGCGACCCTTCTCACCCCGGCCCCCGCGCACCCGGTAGTCCTTGACGACGTTCCGGAACTCGAGCGTGCTCACGCCGCGCCTCCTGTGCTCGTGGCGACGGACGTCGCCCGTTCGTGCCCCGAGGAGGCGCGGGTCGCGCCGTCCTGGGCCGTCTCGTCGACCCCGCTGCGGATGAACGCCCCGCGGTCGCCCGTGAGGCTCGGGAACGACCCGAGCAGCTTCTTCGTGTACTCGTGCTGCGGGTTCGTGTAGAGCTCGGTGGACTCCCCGATCTCGACGATCTCGCCCGCGCGCATCACGGCGATGCGGTCGCTGATCTCGAGCAGCAACGGCAGGTCGTGCGTGATGAAGATGACCGCGAAGCCCAACTCGTCTCGCAACCGCCCGATCTCGCGCAGGATCTCGCGCTGCACCACGACGTCGAGGGCGGTGGTCGGCTCGTCCATGATCATCATCTGCGGGCCGAGGGCGAGCGCCATCGCGATCATCACGCGCTGGCGCATGCCGCCCGAGAGCTCGTGCGGATACGACCGGAGCCGGTTGCGGTCGACCCCGACGGTCTCGAGCAGCTTGCCCGCCCGCTCGACGCGGTCGGCCTTCTTCCAGTACGGCCGGTGGGTCTTGAAGACGTCCTCGAGCTGCGCCTGGATCGTCGTCACCGGGTTGAGCGCGTTCATCGCCCCCTGGAACACCATCGACAGCTTGTCCCAGCGGAACGCCCGCAACGCCTTGTCGTCGAGCTCGGGCAGCAGGATGTCGGCGCCCTCGGCGTCGTGGAAGACCACCCGACCGCCCGTGATCACGGCCGGCGCCCCGAGCAGCCGGTTGATGCCGTAGGCGAGCGTCGTCTTGCCGCAGCCCGACTCGCCCGCCAGCCCGAGGATCTCGCCCCGGGCCAGCTCGAAGCTGACGTTCTTGACGGCGTGCACGGGGTGCTCGACGGCGTAGTCGACGCTGAAGTCCTCGACGGTCAGGACGGTGCTCATGCGGTGGCCCCCTCGGTGGTGCCGGCGGCGGCCTCGGCCCGCGCCAGTCGCTTGCGGTCGGCCCGGCTGACGCCGGCCCGGGTCTGGTCGCGCAGCTTCGGGTTGATGATCTCGTCGATGGCGAAGTTCATCAGCGACAGCGCACACCCCAGCAGCGCGATCATCAGCCCCGGCGGCACGAACCACCACCAGGCGCCGAGTCGCAGCGCGAGCCCGTTCTGCGCGAAGTAGAGCATCGAGCCCCAGGTGAACTGGCCCGAGACGCCGAGCCCCAGGAACGACAGTCCCGCCTCGGCGAGGATCGCGAAGATCACCGCGAACAAGAACTGGCTGGCCAGCACGGGCAGCACGTTGGGCAGGATCTCGACGGCGACGATGCGCCAGGTCTTCTCGCCCGACACCCGCGACGCGGCGACGTAGTCGCGCGACCGCAGGCTCAGCGTGATGGCGCGCAGCACGCGGGCGCTGGCCGCCCAGCTCGTGATGACGATCACGAAGGCGATCACCACGAGGCCCTTCTGCGGCACGTAGCTCGACACGATGATGGCGAGCGGCAGGCCGGGGATGACCAGCACGACGTTCGAGAACAGCGAGAACGCCTCGTCGACGAACCCGCCGACGTAGGTGCCGATGACGCCGAAGACGATGGCCAACGCCATCGCGACGACGCCGACCAGCACGCCGATCAGCAGCGAGCCGCGGGTCGCGTACGCCAGCTGGGCGAAGACGTCCTGCCCGGTCTGCGTGGTGCCGAGCAGGTGCTCCCCGCTCGGGGCGCTCAGGCCGACGTCGCTGATGGCCTGCGGGTTCTGGACGACGAACGGGAAGACCAGGCCGAACAGGGCGATGGCGGCGATCATGCCCGCCCCCACCCAGAGCTTGGGCGTCACGTGCGGGAAGACCCGCTTGAGGCCCTTCCGGCCGGTGCCCGCGCCGCTGTCGCCGGTGGGCGAGTTCGGGTCGGCGAGCTGGCCGAGGTCGATCGTGGACATGCTCGTCGTCCTAACGCTTGGCGCGCGTGCGCGGGTCGATGAAGCCGTACATCAGGTCGACGATGAAGTTCGTCCCCAGCACGGCGAGGGTGATGACCAGGAAGATGCCCTGCATCAGCGCGTAGTCGTTGTTCTGCGTCGCCGTGAAGAGCGCGTTGCCGATGCCCGGGTACGAGAACACCTGCTCGGTCACGATGGAGCCCGACACGACGAACCCGAGCGAGATCGCGAAGCCCGCGAACTGCGGCAGCACCGCGTTGCGGGCCGCATAGCTCTGGCGGATGCGCATCGGCGACAGGCCCTTGGCCTCGGCGGTGACGATGTAGTCCTCGCTGAGGGTCGACACCATCATGTTGCGCATGCCGAGCAGCCAGCCGCCGACCGACGAGATGATGATCGTCAACGCCGGCAGCGTGCCGTAGAGCACCGCGCTCTGGACGAACGTCCAGTTGAGCCCCGGCGTCGCCTCGTACACGTTGTAGCCGCCCGACAGCGGGAACACCCGCAGGACGCTGCCGAACACGTACAACAGGATGAGCGCGAGCCAGAAGTACGGCACCGCCTGGAACATCGTCGTCACCGGGATGAAGTTGTCCAGCACCGAACCGCGCTTCCACCCGGCGAGGGTCCCGAGACCCACCCCGAAGACGAACGACAGGATCGTCGCGATGCCGATCAGGGCGATCGTCCACGGGATGGCCTGGCCGATGATGGTCGACACCCCGGCCGGGAAGTACGACACCGAGATGCCGAGGTCCCCCCGGGCCAGGTTGCCGAGGTACTGCACGTACTGCGAGAACAGGGGTTCGTCCGAGTCGGAACCGAGAAGGAGGCGCAGGCTGGTCACGGTCGCCTCGCTGACCGGTCCCTTCTGCTGCATCTTGGCCAGCAGGATGTCCACCGGGTCACCGGGCAGCAACCGCGGGATGAAGAAGTTCAGCGTCAGGGCCGCGAACAACGCGACCGCGTAGAAGCCGACCTTCTGCGCGACGTACCTCATCCGCGCCTCCTGACCTTCTCGGTCCCGACCACGATCACTTGAGCTTCAGGTTCAGGACGGTCTGGGCGTTGTCCCAGGTCTTCCACGTCGCCGGGAAGTTCTCGGTGTCGTCGTCGCCCGTGGGCCAGCCGGTCACCTTCGCGCTGTTGAACTCGGTGAGCGTGGACTGCAGCAGCACGGGGATGTACGGCATGTCCGCCACGATCTCCTTCTGGATCGTGAAGTACTGCTCGGTCTTCGCCGCGACGTCGTCGGTCTGCTCGGCCGCGACGATCGCGGCGTCGACGGTCGGGTTCGAGTAGCGGGCGAAGTTGTTGATCGCCTGCTCGCCCACCGGCGAGGTCGTCGTCGAGTCGAAGTTGCCGTTGTAGAGGTAGTACGGGTCGGTCGAGGGGCCCTGTCCGAGCGAGTCCATCGTCAGCTGGAACTGCCCGTTGTTGCGGGCGGCGACCCACTCGTTGTACGACTTGGCGCTCTGCGTGATCTCGATGCCGACCGCGCGCAGCTGCTCGGCCATGGCGTCGATCGCCGCGATGTAGTCCGAGTAGCCGGTGACGACCTGGATCTCGAGCTGCAGCTTCTGGCCGTCCTTGGCGTAGATGCCGTCCGACCCCTTCGCGTAGCCGGCCGACTGCAGGAGCGCGTCGGCGCCCTCGGTGTCGGCCGTCATCGGCGTCTCCTTCTCGACGTCGGGGCTGATGTAGTCGTCGTCACGACCGAGGGTCATGAAGGTCGGCGAGATCTGCTTGTTCGTGCCCGAGAAGGCCAGGTCGTTCAGCTGGTCGCGGTTCATCGCCTTGTAGATCGCCTGGCGAACGGCCGGGTCGGTCTGCGGCCCCGTGCAGCCGAGGTCGGCGTTCGAGCAGGTCATCAACGTGATCTGCTGCAGCGGGGTGGCGACGTAGCTGACGTCGGGGTTGCTGCCGAGCACCTTGTCGGCCTCGGGGATGAAGATGCTCGACCAGTCGAGGTCGCCGCCGACGATCGCGTCGGTGGCCGAGGTGTTGTTCGCCAGGGCGATGTACCGGATGCTCTTGACCTCGGGCTTGCCCGACTGCCAGTAGTTCGGGTTCGCCTTGTAGACGTAGCTCTGCGGGGTGAAGGTGTCGAGCATGTACGGCCCGGTGCCGATCGGCTTCTCGACCGGGTCGGTCGCGATGTCGGAGAGCTTCGAGAAGACGTGCTCGGGCACGATCGCGGCCTGGCCGAGGATGTCCGGGCCCTTGACGAACGAGGTGTCGGCGAAGGTGAAGACCACCGTGTCGTCGTCCGTGGCCTCGACGGTGCCCTCGAAGCCGACGCGGTTCAGCTCGGGCTTGTCGAGCATCGTCTGGAACGTGTACGCGACGTCGTCCGCCGTGAAGTCCTCGCCGTCGCTCCACTGCACGCCGGTGCGCAGGTCGACGGTCAGCTCGGTGCCGTCGTCGTTCCACTCGTACTCCTCGCCCAGCATGGGCTTGGGGTCGGCGCCGGTGAGCACGTTGTAGTAGAAGAGCTGCTCGTAGAGCAGGCCCTGCGAGGTGCTGTCGGCCGTGGCCGAGAACGGGTTGAAGTTGGCCGTGAGGTCGCCCGCCGGGCCCGTGTTGGCGGTGATGCCGCCTTCGTCGCCGCCGCTCGAGGCGGTGCAGCCGGTGAGCGCGAGGCCCGCGGCGGTCGCGAGTGCGATCGCACCGAACCCGACCCGTCGGCGGTTGGTCATGGAGAGAGGCATCGTCGACCCTTCGTCGTGCCAGGCGCCGTCGCCTGGTCCCGGGTCTTTCTTAGACGACTTACGTAAGCGAGTCAAGAAAGTCGTGAGGACGTGTCGGGATCGTGACCCGCGCCTCCTGCGGTGCCGCGACGAACCACACCGGCCCGACCCGCGCTCGCCCGGCCCGCGCTGGCCCGGCCCGCACCACACCACGTTTCGTGCACAGCACCCCGACGAGACGCGGTGCGCTGCACGGAACGCGGCGCGGCGCGGAGGCAGGTGGGCCCGCCCGGGCAGCGGGGGCACGCTGCGCGGCGTACCTCCCCACGCACCACACCGCGTTTCGTGCACGGCACCCCGACTAGACGCGATGCGCTGTACGACACGCGGCGCGGAGGCGTGTGGGCCCGCCGGGGCAGCCGACCGGACCCGGTGCAGTGCACGACTCGCGGTGCCGAGGAGGCGCGGGCCGGGTCCGGGCACCGTCGCGGGGTCAGCGCGAGATGGCGCGTTGCACGACGAGGGCGGCCGCACCGATCGCGGCCGCGTCGCGCGGGTCGGTCGAGACCTCCACCCTCGTGGTGTGCACGCCCCGCGAGAACGCCGTGCGGGCCAGGGCCTCGACGGCCGCCCGGGCGTAGATCGAGCCGGCGACCGCGACCCCGGGACCGCTCAGCACGACGCGGTCGAGGTCGAGCAGGTTGGCGAGCGTGACGACCCCGGCGGCGAGCTGCTCGGCGGCGCGCGTGACGAGCCCGTCGGCCGCGGCGTGACC